>NZ_WMLF01000549.1 GCF_014156695.1 Streptomyces durbertensis
GTGCGGGAGGAGGCCCGGGGGCTGCTCGGCGAGGCGGAGTTCACGCAGGACTCCTACGGCTACTCGTGGGTGGTGTGCCGGCAGTCGGAACAGGGTGTGGCCGGGCTGGTCAACGACCTGCACGCCGTGAACACGTCGCTGCAGGACGGCGGCTTCGGGCCGCAGCTGCTCTGCTCGCTGATCGACTTCCGGGACAACGAGGGCCGGCCGCTCGCCGTCGTCTACCTGTACAAGCGCGGCACGTTCTACCCCTTCGCGCCCGTGCCCGGGCAGCGGGAGAAGCGGGACAACACGCTGGAACTGCAGATGCGGGCGCTGCTCGCCGAGGACCTGCCGTTGGAGGAGGACCTGGGGCGCTGGTTCCCGCTCTGGGACGCCCCGGGGCTGTGAGCCGCGTGCGACGACGACCAGGAACCGCGACGCCGGGGCGCCCGGTGTCCGCCGCGCGCGTTACGCTCCGAAGGTGAAGGGGTGAAGCACATGGCACGAACCCGCTACGCGCCCGACCGCGGCCTCACCAGCCGCATGACCCTCACGATGTTCCTCATCGGACTGCTCTACGTGGTGTTCATGGGCGTCCTCATCGCCCTGCTCGGAGACGCCTGGCCGCTGATCGTGCTGATCACGGGTGGGCTGTTCATCGCCCAGTTCTGGTTCAGCGACCGCATCGCCGCCTACAGCATGGGGGCCCGGGAGGTCACGCCCGAGCAGGCGCCCGAGCTGCACGGCGCGATCGACCGGCTGTGCGCGCTCGCCGACATGCCCAAGCCGAGGGTCGCCATCGCCGAGACCGACGTGCCGAACGCCTTCGCCACCGGGCGCAGCCAGGAGAAGGCGCTGGTGTGCGCGACGACCGGGCTGCTGCGGCGGCTCGAACCACACGAGCTGGAGGGCGTCCTCGCGCACGAGCTGTCGCACGTCGCCCACCGCGACGTGGCGGTCATGACCTTCGCCTCCTTCCTCGGCGTGCTCGCCGGCAGCATCACCCGGATGGCCCTGTGGAGCGGGATGATGCGCGGGGCGGGGCGGAACAACAACACCGCGATCCTCGCCATCCTGATCCCGCTGGTCAGCGCGGTGGTGTACGTGATCAGCTTCCTGCTGACCCGGCTCCTGTCGCGCTACCGCGAGCTGTCCGCCGACCGCGGCGCCGCGCTGCTCACCGGGCGCCCCTCGGCGCTGTCCTCCGCGCTCACGAAGATCACCGGTCAGATGTCCCGCATCCCGACGCAGGACCTGCGCCGCGCCGAGCCGTTCAACGCGTTCTTCTTCGCACCGGCGTTCTCCGGCGGCGCGATGAGCAAGCTGCTGTCCTCCCACCCGCCGCTGGAACAGCGCCTTGACCAGCTCGCCCGCATCTCCCGCGAACTCGGCCGTCCCTGAGGCGGGCGGACAACGCTCCTTCGAGGACACGCCTAGTGGGGCTCGCGGGCGGCGGGGGTCAGGAGGAGGTGAGCGGTGACGGTGGTGTCCCCGATCTGCGTCATGTCCGCGCCGAGCGACGCCAGCGCGCGCCGGGCGGCCGGATTGCTCACCGTGGTGCTGGCCACGAGGTGACGGGCCCCCATCCCCCGGGCCTCCTCGACCAGCTCCTCCAGCAGCAGTGACGCCAGACCGCGGCCGCGCACCGAGCGGCCCAGCCAGACGCCGATCTCCACCGCCCCCGGCTCGTCCGCGACCGGGTCGAGTCGGGCGGCACCCACCACGGCGCCGTCCACCACGACGGCGAACACCCGCTCCGTGGGGCGGGTCCGTGGCCGCTCGCGGTGGAAGCGCAGGAACGCCTCGCGACGCTGCCGCGTCCAGCCGGGCGGCCCCGTCACCGGCGGCATCACCTCGGCGGGTTCGGCGTCCCTGACCGCCGTCTCCAGCAACGCGCCCAGCAGATCCTCGTCAAGCCGCCGCAGCTCCACAGCTCCCCCTGTCAGCTCCTGTCACCCGCGACGTACCCCGGAGGAACGGCCGCCACCAGCCACACGCCGTTCCCGCTCAACTGGAACACATGTCCGTCGCGGTGCATCTCCCCCGAACGTATCGTCAGCACCACGGCTCTGCCACGTCGCGCCCCCACCCGCAGGGCGGTGTCCCGATCCGTGGACAGGTGCACGGCGTGCCGGCCCATCGGTCGCAGCCCCTCGCGGTGGATCGCCGGGAGGAAGCGGGCGACCGTGCCGTGGAAGAGGAAAGCCGGTGGTTCGCGGGGCGGCAGATCGAGGTCGACTGGCACGGAGTGCCCCTGCTGGGCGCGGATCCGGTCGGTCCGCGCGTCCAGGGCGAAGCGCCGCTTGTCGTTGGCGGCGACGGCGGTCTCCAGTTCCGCGCGTTCGATCGGGAAGCCGTGCCGCGCGGCGGCCCGCAGCAGCTCCGGAACGGCGACCCAGCCGTGCTCGTCCAGCCGGATGCCGATCCGTTCCGGCCGGTGCCGGAGGTGGCGTGAGAGGTACTTGGAGACGCGGATCAGGCGTTGCTCGTCCATGACGGCCAGCATGCCGTCGGCGTGGGGCGGCCCAAAGTGGTTTTGGGTCAGGTGTGTTGGCGACTCAGCGGTGTGTGGCGCAGCCGGCGGAGGACAAGGACGGCCGGGACGGCGGCGCCGAGCACATAACCGGTCACAAGAGCGGTGGAGACTGCCAGATCGGAGCCGGACATGTCGCTGTACGTCTCGGTCCGTGAGTCGGTCAACGCCGCCAGGAAGCGGAAGACGAGCAGGAGCGAGACGGCGAGGCTGAGCGCGCAACCGACGGTGGCGACCTTCGTCCCGACGGGGTTCTCCCGGCGCAGCAGCACACCGCCGACCGCCAGCAGCAGGGCGGCCACCACGAAGAACAGCGCGATCATCATGTCCCGGGTGAAGTACGCGTAGGTCGCCACGGCGAGGCCGGCGTACCAGAGGGCGGCTGTGAGGGCGGTGGTCGAGGCTGAGCGCATAGCGCGACTATATGTGGGCTACAGGTGACCGTCCCGGCCGGTCGTCTCGGGGGCGGCGGAGGTGCGGGTGCCGGTGAGGCGGTCGAGGGTGCGGGCGTGGACCTCGCGTTCCGTGGCGGCGGCGACAAACGTCGTGAGCCTCGCCTCCAGGTCGGGTGGTGTGGTGTCGCCGTCGGACAGGAGGTCGAGGACGGCGCGCAGGGTGTGGGCGCTGTCTCTTATACACA
>NZ_WMLF01000055.1 GCF_014156695.1 Streptomyces durbertensis
CCCCACCATGCTGAACCGCCCGGCCCCGGCGCCCGCCGAAGACGACCCCGACAGCGACGACCCGGCCACCGTCGACCCGCGCCCGCGCCGCCTACGTCGACTGACGGTCGGCCTCACGCTGCTCGCCCTGCTGGGCTGCGCCCTGATCGCCATATCGGCGAACTGGGAGATCCGCAGCTCCGACGACCCGTTCATCGAGCTTCGCGTCGACGGCCGTGACGACGACGGCAGTTGCGTGGTCACCTGGTTCGACCCATGGGCCGACAGGTTCCGGCAGACGGACTTCCAGTGCCTGCCCGCTGACCACCACGACAGGCTGGTAGAAGACGACGACGGGCTGGACTACGGTTGGCTGGTCTCGTACTGGCCGTGGCGCGGCACAGAGGTGTACACCCCGCACCACAACCCCACCGAAGCCCGCCGGATCAGTGACCTCGCCGCGATGAGCGGCGTCGCCCTCCTCCTCACCACTGGACCCGCCGCCCTCGTCGTCGGCCTCACCGCCCGCTACGGCTTCCGCCCCCGCTCGCGGACCACCCCTCCGCCCGCGCCTCCTCCGCTGCCTCGTCTCGGCGAGCGCCCGTCGCGACCAGGCCGTACACCCACGTACGCCGAGCTACGAGCCGTCGCACGCACGCAGTTCGCGACCGACGAGCCGGACGACGATCCGCCCACCGAGCCTCTTGTTTCGCACGACCCCACCGCACCCTGGTGGCGTGTACCCGAACTGCGCCGCCGGGCTCGGCTGCCGCTGATGACTCTGTGCCTGCTCGGCAGCCTGGCCCTCCTCGCGTTCGCTGCCTACCTGGTAGCGACGCAGAGCGACAACGCCCACCAGGCCGTGGCCTCTTCGTTGCTCAGCCTCGGGTTTGTCGCTCACCACACCTACCGGAGCGTCTCCTCGGTGCATCAACTGGCACGGCACGCGACGGGACCGACCGAGGAGAGCCTGCGCTACGTGCTGCTCCACGACCCGTGGGCGGGGCTGCCGGTGATGCTTCTCTTCCACCGGACAGGTGGGCGGGACGCAACGCCGCACTCGGTGGTAGAGCTGCTGCCGCGCAGCGACGACCGGCCGCCCGCGCCCCGCCCGGACGGGGAGGTACGGCTGCGGACCGCCGACTCCAGCGGTCACTTCGCGGTTCCGGTCGTCGACGGGCAGGCGCTGTGGCCCTCCGGCCCCCGCCGGTACCTCGATCTCACCGACCCCGAAGTCCACGACCGACTCCGTCACCTCGCGCAGCGCCCCATCGGGCGGCAGGCGCCTCTCACGCCCGCCCCAGCCTCACCGACTAGCCGAGGTAGAAGAAAACTCCGCAGAAAGTCTTGGTTGGTATTCTCCGTAATTGCGGGTGCCGCGTTTCCTCTCATTTATGTTGCCATGGGTTTGACGCGTGGATTCACCGGCCCTGACAGCGGAAGTGTGGGTGCCGCGATGTGTGCGATGCCGGTGCTTCTCGGGCGCTACGGGTCAACCGGGGTTCTTCTCTCTGAGGGTTCACTCAAGGCGGTCGGTCTGTTCGGGGTTGTCGAAGTCCCGTACGTCTCGGTGCGCATGGTAACTGTGGGGTCGGGAGGGAGCCTGGAGATTCACGCGGCTGATGGGCGCGTGGTCGCGCCCATCTGCTTCTGGGGGTCGATCATCGACCATTTCTTCAAGACCTCCGACAAGGCCGCGCTTGCTATCAGGGAGAGGCTTCCCGACGGGCGCTTTGAGGAAGGACTGGACGTTCCTCCCGTGTCGAGGTTCCGTATGCGCTGGTACTGGACCGACGGCTTCCTACTGATCGCTGCCGCGCTCCTGCTCTTCTTGAGGTGACAGAGAAATGACCACGGCAGCCCTGCACTGCGCGCTCAACGTGACGCCGGCCGGCGTGCCGGTGGTGGGTGCGCTGGGAGCCCTGGCGCTGCTCTTGTTCCTGCTGTGGGACGCGCTGCGTCGCGCGGGTGAACCGTGGTTCCGGTGGCTTCTTCCGGTGGGCTTCTGCATGCTGCTCGGGTCGCTTGCGATCGGTATACCGGCCATCCTCGTCTCGGGCGGCGTCATGGGGCTGGGTCTTGGGCTTTCGAGCTACTGGCGCTGGACGGGACGCAACGCCCTCGCCCGGCGGAAGAGCCGCACCAGGCGGCGTCTCCAGCTGCCGCCGCTCGATTCCTGATACGTGCGCGTCGCGGTGAGCGCGGGGCGGGCGGCGGTCGTAGTGTCGAAACCGCCGCGAGGAGGGCTTCTGATGCGTAGCGTGACCTATTCGATGGGTGTTTCGCTCGACGGCTACATCGTCGGGCCGGACGGGCGCTTCGACTGGACGGCGCCGGACGAGGAGGTCTTCCGCTTCTGGATCGAGGACATCCGGAACGTCGACGTCCATCTGCTGGGGCGGCGGTTGTACGAGACGATGCTCTACTGGGAGACCGCCGACCAGGACCCGTCGGCCGACGAGGCGACGCTCGAATGGGCCGCGCTGTGGAACCCGCTGCCGAAGGTGGTGTTCTCGCGGACGCTGACGGAGGTGCGGGGGAACGCCCGCCTGCTCTCCGGTGGCCTCGCGGACGAGATCGAGCGGTTGCGGGCCGAGCCCGGCGAGGGGGAGATCGCGATCGGCGGTGCGACGCTCGCCGCCGAGGCAGCCGCGGCGGGGCTGATCGACGAGTACCGCACGATGGTCTACCCGGTGCTCGTCGGTGGCGGCGTTCCGTACTTTCCCCGGGACAATCGGCGGGTGGACCTGGAGCTCGTCGAGACCCGTACCTTCGGCTCGCAGGTTGTCTACCTGCGGCACCGCGTGGCGCGCTAAGCGGCGCGCCCCGCAACACCGACTCCCAGCGCACTCTCGTTCAGCGTTTCGCAGCAAGTCCTCCAGGTCTCCACAGCGTTCCCTGGAACCGGCACGGCCCAGCACTCTGGTGCCGGGCCGTGCCACCGCGTGCAGCGCTACCACCGGCTGCCGAGCTGTTCCGAGCTGTTCCGAGCGTTCGTGGAGCGAGCGCGGAGCGGGACTCCGCGCGGATCAGCTCGCGGTGAAGTTCAGGGCCTCGCTCCTGTACGGGCAGGCGCGCTGGGTGCGGAACTCTTCGGAGCCCAGCTGGTGGTGGAGGCGAGCCCCTTGCAAGAGGTGGTGTCTTTGATCATCGTCCAGCAGGTGCGGAACCTCCAGCCCTTGATGGCGGGTAGGCCACGGGTGTTGACGGCTTCACTACCGGTCGAGCGCCGGAGATAGCAGTTCGCCTTGCCGTTGCCCGTCTTGTCAACCTCAAAGATGAGGTAGTTGATTCGGCTGACCTCGCCTGCCACTCGTCCCCAGATGAGTGGGATGCCATCCACCGTCCCGCTCTTCACGTAGGTGGTGATGGGGCCGGACAGCGTCTTCTGGGCAAGCGTGGTGCCGATCCGCGTGGTGGCTTTGGAACCGTCGCACACCGCCGTGGCGCCGGCCTCACCGCTGGCCGCGCCTGCGGCACTGGCCGGAACGACAAGGAGCGTTCCCGCCATCGCTGTCGTCACACCCGCGGTCGCCAACAGACGACTTCTACGCCGCAGTACCCTTGCTTCTCGCACTGTCCACTCCCTGAGCTTCGCGGCGTCCCGCATGCCACGAAGGGGCGGGCGACCCTCAATCGCACCGCCCGTTCCCCCGTGATGCGCTCGCCGAGCATGGAAACCGGTGACTGGCAGAGTTCACGGCCGAGCCGGTGGAGGCCCCGCTCGGCCAATTGCGGTGTTGCACCGGTCCGCCTCGCACCGCATGCCGTGTCGTCACTGCCGATGGGCGCCGAGCCTCTCCGCAGAAAGATCAAGCAAACCGGTCAGTGGTCAGTCATCGCGTGCGTTCCCCCCGGAACCGCGCACACGCTATGAGTATGAGTAATCCGCGTCAAGACAAGGCCGTCGGTTTTCGGCCGCGCGCGAGGGCTTGCCGGCCGCAGGTCTGATGGCTCCTCAAGGGGTGTTCTCGGCAGGTCTCAAGGTCTCTCCGTTGTGGATGACACCCAGCCGCGGTCGAGGGTCTCGCCAACGCCGAGGGTGGCCGGCACCGTGATGTTGAGGCTCCTCGCGTTGCCGAAGAGGGCCGACTCGAACCCGCTGGGGTATCCGGTTGCCGGATCGAAGAACACCGACTCCCTCTGCGTACTGCCCTGGTACGTCTCGCTCTGGGATACGGCGATGACTCGCCGCCCCTGCCACGTGGTGGTGGTGGCCACGTCTACCTGACGGCTGCGGGCAAGAACTCGAAGGGCGGCAGCGCGGAGACGGGGGGACACCGGGCCCGATCGTGCCGCGTAGCTGATCAGGTCGCTCACGCCGTGAGCGAGCATTCCGCCGTCCCAGCTCACCTCCTCCATTTGCCGGGCCAGTTCTCGGGGGTCTGTGGAGAAAGGAGCCACGTCCCCCCACTCGTCACCTTCCACCGTGGGGGCCTGCCCAGGGCCGTAGATGCGGTCCTCTTCCCCAGTACCTGCCAGGAGCCCGGCCTTCTCGGCAGTCTCTCTCTGGCCCGGATCGGGGTAGAGCGGCTCTCCGTACGCGCTGCGCTGACGTCCGCTGGCGTCCCGCCTGATCCATGACTCGGTCACTGTCGGCACAGCGGCACTGACTGGACCTCCAGGAAGATCACCTGCGGTGTTGAGCCACCATCCCCAGGTCTTCAGGTAGCGATACGCGCCCCCCGCGCGTTCTTGAGGAAGCTTCTCCACGCGTTCCGCGAAGGCCAAGAGGAACGCGCTTCCCGACTCGCCCTCAACTGGCTTCAGCCGCAGGACGGGGGGCGTATAGGCCACCGGCTGAGTCTCGCTCTCCTGCGGAACGAGTCGTTGACCCACCACGGCCAACGCAGCACTGACTCCTGCCGCCGTCGCGCCTACGAGAATCCTTCGACGCGAGAAGAAGGCCGGTTGGGTGGGCGGAGCAACTGCACGGCGACGTAGCTCGGCCAGTTCACGTGCGGCCCGTGGTGGCAGCAGCTCACGGCCACCACATTCCGCGGCGGGGTCAGCGCTGGGAGGCAGCAGCTCCCGCACCCGCAGTGTGTCCCTGTTCATCGCACGCTCCCTTCCCGCAGGACGGTCCCTCGCCCACTACACCCCGGCTGTCGTCCTCCGCGATCGCCTGTTCGAGCCTCCGGCGCGCTCGGTGCAGGCGTACGAGGAACGCGCCTCTGCTGCAGCCCATCACGCGTGCGGCCGTCTGGGGTTCAAGGCCGTCCCACGAGACGAGCATCAGCACCTCGCGATCCCGCTCAGGCAGACCGGCCAACACGCGCACGGCTTTTGCCCGTTCCAGAGCATGCGCCTCGGCAGCCGGCGTGACGTCATCCGGACGCTGAGCTCGGAGGCGCCCCTCCAGCTCTCCGGCGCGTTCCTGAGCACGTCTGGCGTTCGCCGCGACGCGCCGAGCGATCCCGTAAAGCCACGGCAGGGTCTCACCACGCCGTTCACCCCATCGGTGCCAAGCGATCACAAATGTCTCCGCGACCACGTCCTCAGAGAGGTGCGGTGGGAGCCTCCGTCGCACGAACCGCAGTACCGGCAGGTAGAAGGCACGGTAGGCCGCCTCGAACTGCTCCCAGCCAGCCAAGTCCTCAACCACGTAGCCCTCCCGGCCGATCCCGCCTCACCCTGTCTGTGTCCTCAGCCTCACCCGGATTACGTCCTGGCACTGAGAATCTCGTGGCAGCAGGCCCGCGAGGTAGAGCGGGACCGCTGAAGGGCAGGGCGAGCCTGGCCCGGCTTGCTGACAAGCGGCGTGAGGATGTGGTCACCACTCCCGCCGGGCCCCGCGCGGCCGGGCGCAGGGGCCCGGACGCGATCAGACAGCGTGAGACAGGACAGCCGGCTGTGGGATCGTGGCAGGGTGACGACGTTGGAGGACCTGGCACGGCTGCGGCGGGCGCGGGACACGATGGACCGCGACTACGCGAAGCCGCTGGACGTGCCGGCGCTGGCGCGTGTCGCGCTGATGTCCACGGGGCACTTCGCCCGCAGCTTCCGGGCCGCCTACGGCGAGACGCCGTACAGCTACCTCATGACGCGGCGCATCGAGCGCGCGAAGGCGCTGCTGCGGCGCGGCGACATGTCGGTGACGGAGGTCTGCTTCGAGGTCGGCTGTACGTCGCTGGGCTCGTTCAGCTCGCGCTTCACGGAGCTCGTCGGGGAGACCCCGAGCGCCTACCGCGCGCGGGACCACGCCGACGGCGCGGCCATCCCGCCCTGCTACGCGAAGATCCACACGCGACCGGTCAGGAATGGAGAAGCCGGATCCGGGCCCCGCCCGTAGCGTGAGGCACATGGACATCAAGCTCTCCCAGTGCTTCATCGCCGTCGACGACCACGACAAGGCGCTCGCCTTCTACCGCGACGTCCTCGGCCTGGAGGTACGCAACGACGTCGGCTTCGAGGGAATGCGGTGGGTGACCGTCGGGCCGCCCTCGCAGCCGGACGTGAACATCGTCCTCGAACCGCCGCTCGCCGACCCGAACGCGTCCGCCGCCGACAAGCAGACCATGGCCGAACTGCTGGCGAAGGGCCTGCTGCGCGGCGTCATCTTCCACACCGACGACTGCGACGCCACGTTCGAACGCATCCGCGCCGCCGGCGGCGAGGTGCTCCAGGAGCCGCTGGACCAGCCGTACGGCGTCCGCGACTGCGCCTTCCGCGACCCCTCCGGCAACATGCTCCGCTTCACCCAGCCACGCGGATAGGTCACCGAAACGGCTCCGGGGTCGCCCTCAAGAGGGCGACCCCGGAGGGCACTGGGTACGGCGGTTGTCAGCCGAGTGTCGCGTACACCAGCGAGTCGCTGTTCGCGGCGGTCGCCGTGGGGTGGGTGGTGGATCTGAAGTCGTAGTCCTTGAAGATCCTCATGTTCCCGGACCCAGGGCTTGTGGCCCACAGATCGAACTTGCCGTTGTCGTTGGCGTCCGGAGCAGCGGTGAAGAGGGGCACGCTGGCCGGCTTCCAGTTGGTGCCGACGAGCTTCCGGTACTTCGGGTCGGCCATTCCGGCGCCCTCGGGCGTCCCGCCGTAGTACGTCCAGAGTTCCCCTGTCTTGTCGAACCTGACAACAAGGTCGACGCGGCCGTCGCCGTTGTAGTCGCCCGGTGCCGCGAGAGTGACGTCGTTGAGGTTCGTCACGCCCGGTGCGATGGGCTCGTCGGGCCCGGCGAGGAGGACAGGTTCCCGCGAGGAGTCGAGGCGGTGGTCCGGGGCACCGTAGTAGAGCCACAGGAAGCGGCCGTCGTTGACGATGAGGTCCGGATACCCGTGGGTGTCGAACTTGCCGTCTCCGTTGGTGTCCAGCGGGCCGTCGACGTCTCCGACGGCGAGGATCTGCCGGACGCCGTTCTTCCAGCTGTTGTTCGCCTCGTCGTAGACGGTCAGTTCCTGCGCCCGCAGGTCGGAGCAGCTGACGCAGACGGCACCTGTGCCGTTGTTGGGAAAGATGTACATCCGGTGACGGTCCAGCCGGGAGTCGTGACCGAGGCCGATGAGGTCCTCGTAACCGTCGTCGTTCCAGTCGCCGCGATGGGTGATCTTCATGGCGCCCCAGTTGCTGCCGTGGGCGAGGTGGGACGAGCGGGTCAGGCTGCCGTCGCCCGCACCGAGAACCCGCCGGAGGTGGCCGTCCGTGCCGACAGCCCACATGTCCGCGTTGCCGTCGCCGTTGATGTCTCCTGGCTTGTCCGGAACGGAGAGGCCATTCGCGTAGAAGAGGTAGCTCGCTCTGTCCGAGCGGTTGCCCGCCCGGTCGAGGCTCCGTGCGTAGAGCCAGTTTGATCCGGCCGATCGCGGGGTGAGCTTCACCGATACACTTCCGCCGGTCGCACTGGGAGTCGCCTTGCGCAGTGTTGTGTCCCAGCTCGTCCAGTACTCGTACTCGACGATGTCCTTCACGCCGCCACTGCCGATGGTGAACGTTCCCTGTGTTCTCACGGCCCCGGTGTTCGGCGGCCACCCGTTCGAACCGTTCGGGAACTGGACCGAGTTGATCTCGGGGACTGTGCTCGGGCGGTTCGGGTCGAAGACGAAGCGGCAGCCTGGCTGGCCCTTGGCCGGATTCCAGTCACTGGACAGCTCACCGTCTGAGGCATAGACCTTCCAGGAGAAGTTTCCGTTCGCCGTGCCGATGTGCGGCCTCAGCGCCGCCGCGGTGACCTTGACAGATGCGACGGACCCTGAACTGACCGACACAGCCTTGTCGATGATCAGACCCTTGCCACTGTCGTTGTGTCCCGTAGGCCAAAGGTGGAAGACGGCCTGCACGGTGCCACCGTCACGGTCCGACACCCTCGCCTGCAGGTAGAAGTCAGTGTTGCCGATGTACTGGTACGGCGCCTGGTCACCGCAGCCGTATTCGTTGTTCGTGGAGACCGGGTACGTGTCGAGCCGGGTCGGGACGTTCGGACGGGTGTTGTACGTGGTAGTCAACTTCGCCGTCTTCGCGTCGAACCGCTTCCAGCCGTACACGTCCGTCTCGCTCGTGGCCTTCAGAGCGAAGGTGAGTGTCTTCCAGGTGTTGGCCTGTGACTGCTTCGCCGCACTGGTGGTGTCGAACGCCAGGTTTCCGGCCGGGCAGCTGCTGTTGTAGCCCTTGGCCGCGTTGACCTTGTCGAGGGTGGACTTGCGGGCCGGCTGCTTGTTCCAGGTCAAGTCCGAGCGCAGGTATTCGGTGTGCCAGAGCTGGATCTCACGGGCTGAACACGACCACGACCACGTGTTCTTGATGGTGAACTTGGACGACTTGATAACGCGGGCCGGGTCCTGCAGGTTCGTCGTGTTCATGCGGAAATAGGACCGCGACGTGCCGTCAGTGTGGTTCTCGTAGCCCGCCCTGGCCGTGGTGGTACCGACTGACCCGTCGGAGTTACGCCAGTTGTTGCCGTTGAAGTAGCTCTCGTTCGGGTACTTCTTGTAGGCGATCGCCCAGGAATGACGGGTTCCCGAGGCCGTGTAACTGGGATCGATGAACACCGGGTAGGTGGTGCCCTCACCCGTCAGCAGCTCCTCGTCCGGGGTGAGGATGAGGCGGTCACCCTCCAGCTCTACCCCGAGTTCGGCCTGACGGCCTCCCGCGTCGCTCTCTGCAGTGACGGCATCGAGGGCGGCGGTGGCCGAGTTGACCTTGAGTCCTGCCGGTTCGGTTGGGTCCAGCGGCGTTGCGGCGCTGTCCCACATCACCGGTGTGGGCGCGTGGAAGCGGTCGCGACCCGCCGGGTCGGTAGCGCGCAGGCTGCCGTTCGCTTCCTTGGCGATCTCGAGGCCATCGCCGGAGAGCTGGTAGTGAATCTTCTTCAGGCCCGGGTTCCGGGCCGCAGTGGCGTTCTTGACGACCAGAACGTGGCCGAATCCCTCGCTCCGCGCGCTCACCTTGAGGTCGACGCCCGGCAATACCTCTGGGTAGGTCAGGGTGTCGTCCGCCACGGAGGGCTTCGGTAGGGGGCGAGGCCAACTGACCGACAGCGAACGGTTCTCCCGGGTGAGTGTTGCCAGCGGTCCGTCGCCGCCGCCGGAGAAGGCCATGCCGATTTCGGTGGCTACGGGCGAAAGCGTCCCATCCTCGTTCTTGGTGAGGCTCGTGTCCACTTCCACGAGCGTGTTCTCCTTGCGTACCCACTGAGGGACGGCATAGACCTCCTCGGTGAAGTCGCCCTCCGGGTTCGCGAACACCTGGGAGGTCTCGGTTCGCCGAGAGAGGACCTCAACCGCCTTCCCCGTCTCGGCCGCCCTGCTCAGGGCCGCCTCGTCTGCCGGGGATGCCTGTGCGGAGGGCGCGGCGTCTGTCGACGGTTCCAGCGGTGCCGCCTGTGCCGACGGCAGAGTCGCCAGGAGGGGCGCCACGATGGCCGCCGTGAGTGTGAACGAAAGAACAGAACGATTTCTTCGCGCACTCGCTCTGCTTTTTGAGCGAGAAATTCGCATTGCTTTTCCTTTCCCGTTTCTTCGCAAGATGCAAATGTGGTCGACGCGTCAGACTCGCGGCTTCGGCCGATGGTTGCATGCGCCTCCGTAATAGGTTGAAAAGATGACTATGCGTGCATCTGTGGCTTTTGCGAATTACGGGCAATGAGGTTGGTTCTGTCCATGTCGTCACAGTTCTGACCTGCGACTATGGGCTGATGTCCAGATCGGACGTGGTTGGCTTTCATGCCTCGCCGACGTGACGGTCCGTGTGGCCGCCGAGTTGAGTAACGGACCGATAAACGTTCATCGGGAAATCTCGTCGAGCTCTATCGCGGTGCTATCTTTACGAGGCTTTTACGACCGTGAAACTGGGGTGGGGGGAAGTCCGTCATGTCTTCGGGCTGGTACGGCAAGGGAAAGAGCAGAGGCGGCTGGGTGCGTGCCTCCTGCACGGCGCTCGTTGGTGTTCTGTTCACCGGCCTACTGGGTGCGCCGGTCGCTGCGGCGGCTCAGCTGAGCCTGCGTGGGACCAACCAGCCTGACCCTGTACCCACCACCGACATCAAGCCTTCCCGGATCGATCTCGCCGACGAGACGGCAAAGCGTGACTCGAAACCGCGGCGGGCTTCCTGGCCGTCCGCAGGGCTTGCGACGCTCGACCCGGCGGGCAAGCACTCCGGCGACAGGGCGGGCCGGGCCGGCTCGCTGCCCGTGAAGCTGCGGCCTGGAGCAGGCTCCGACGTCGAGAAGGTCCAGGTACAGGTGTTGGGCCGCGCCGCTGCGGAAGCGGCGGGCGTTGACGGAGTCCTTCTCGCGGTGCGCGGCTACGGCAAGCGCGCGTCGAAGGGGACGGCAGACCTCTCCATCGACTACTCCGGATTCCGCGACATGTACGGCGGGGGATGGTCCTCTCGACTGCAGCTGCGTGAGGTGCCCGAGTGTGCCCTCACGACGCCGGGTCGCAAGGGTTGCGCGGTGGGCTCGGCGATCGAGTCCGAGAACGACCCGGAGAGCAACACCCTCACCGCCTCGGTGCGCCTGGACGCCGCCGACCGTGAGGAGTCGGCCATGGGCGCCCCGGTCGCCTCCTCTCCGCTGATGCGCAACTCGGCGACCCGTATGGCGGCGGCGGAGGGAACCACACTGCTCGCCGTGAGTGCGGCTGCGGCGGGTGGCGCCGGAGACTTCACCGCGACTTCTCTCGCCCCTTCGGGTACGTGGAGCGCCGGCGGCTCCTCGGGCGGCTTCTCCTGGACGTACCCGCTTGAGACACCGTCCGTACCGGGCGACTTCGGGCCGGACATGTCCCTCGGCTACTCCTCCCAGGCCGTTGACGGACGCACTGCGGCCACGAACAACCAGGCCAACTGGATCGGTGACGGCTGGTCCCTCGACCCCGGCTTCATCGAACGGCGCTACGTCTCCTGTGAGGACGACAAGAAGGACGGGAACAACACCACCCGCGTCGGCGACCAGTGCTGGAAGAAGGACAACGCCACACTCTCCCTTGGCGGATCGTCCTCCGAACTCGTCAAGGACGGCTCGGAGTGGCGCAAGCAGGACGACGACGGCACAAGGGTCGCGAGGCTGACCAGCAGCAACCGGGGCAACGGGGACAACGACGGCGAGTACTGGCGTGTGACCAGCCCGGACGGCATCCGCTACTTCTTCGGCTACAACCGCCTGCCCGGTTGGGCGGAAGGCAAGCCGGAGACCAACTCCACCTGGACTGTCCCGGTCTTCGGAAACCACAGCGGCGAGCCCTGCCACGCCACGGCGTTCAAGGACTCCTGGTGCCAGCAGGCGTGGCGGTGGAACCTCGACTACGCGGTCGACCGACACGGCAACGCGGTCGCTTACTACTGGGACAAGGAGACCAACCGCTACGCCCGCAACATGAACGCCAGCACCGGCAAGGGCACCCCCACCGTCTACACCCGCGGCGGGTACCTCAAGCGGGTCGAGTACGGACTGAAGTCCAACCGCATGTTCGCCGACCAGGCCGCCGCCAAGGTCGACTTCACCGTGTCCGAGCGCTGCTTCGTCACCGACACCTTCGACTGCGCTCCGTCCAAGTTCACCAAGGAGAACGCGAGCAAGTGGCGGGACGTCCCCTTCGACCAGTACTGCAAGTCGGGTGACGACTGCGAGGACAACTCGTCGCCCTCCTACTGGACGCGCAAGCGGCTGACCGGGGTCACCACCTCGGTCCTCACCGGGAGCGGCTACCAGAAGGTCGACTCCTGGAGGCTGACCCACTCGTTCCCGTCGACCGGCGACGGCAACGACCCGCCGCTCTGGCTGCGCTCGGTGGCACGTACCGGTCACACGGGCAGCGAGCCGATCACCCTTCCCACGGTCAACTTCCGCGGTGTGCAGATGCCCAACCGGGTCGCAGGAGTGCTGGACCCGGTGCCGGCGTACAACAGGTTCCGCGTCCACGCGATCGACACCGAGACCGGCGGCACGATCGGCGTCACGTACTCGCAGCCGGAGTGCAAGGCGGACTCGTTGCCAAGTCCCAGCTCGAACACCAAGCGCTGCTACCCCGTGATGTGGTCACCGCCGGAGAACCCGGGGCCCGAGTACGAGCCCTACGAGGACTGGTTCCACTCCTACAACGTGACGCAGGTCCTGGAAGCCGACAACACCGGCGGAGCACCGGTCAAGCAGACCTCCTACCGCTACCTCGGCGGGCTTGCCTGGGCCAAGGGCGAGGACGAGTTCACCAAGCCGAAGCACCGCACCTGGGGTGACCGACGCGGCTACGGCCGGGTCCAGGTCATCGTGGGCACGACCGACGACAAGCAGACGCTGACGGAAACCCGCTACTTCCGGGGTATCAACGGCGCCGCCGTGGCCGACGGCGAGGGCAAGACGGTCACCGACCGTCCCGAGTTCGCCGGCATGGAGCGTGAGACCGCGACGTACAACGGCGTCGGTGGCGAACTGGTTGAGGCCGCGAGCTACACCCCGTGGCGTTCGGCGGTCACCGCCTCCCACAGCCGGGATGGCCTGCCCGACCTGGAGGCCCGTCGCACCGGTGTCCGCCTGGAGGAGACAAGGACCGCCGTCAGCGGCGGCAAGCTCCGGCGCACGAGCCTCAGCCGGACCTTCGACTCCTACGGCATGCCGACGGAAGAGGCGGACGCCGGTGACACGGCGGTCACCGGCGACGAACGCTGCACCACGACGAAGTACGTCCGCAACACGGACCTGAACCTGCTCACCCAGGTCTCCGAGACGCGGACCGTCGCCAAGGCGTGCGACCAGACACCCTCCCTGCCGGAGGACCTGGTGTCCGCCAAGCGCTACTACTACGACGGCGCCACCTCCCGCACCACGCCGCCCACGGCGGGCGCGCTCACCCGCGAGGACCAGAACGACGGTGCCGGCACCGGGTTCGTCACCAGCCAGAGGCTGACCTACGACACCTACGGCCGAGTCCTCACCAACACCGACGCCGCCGGCGGCACTGTGCGGACGCAGTACGTACCGGCCACCCTGCGGGCACCCGACCGGACCGTCGTCACCAACCAGCTCGGCCACACGAGCACCACCTACACCGATCCCCGCCGAGCCGTACCCACCGCGGTCGTCGACGCGAACGGCAAGCGCTCGGACGCCACCTACGACGCGCTTGGGCGGGTCACAGAGGCATGGGAGCCGGGCTGGCCGAAGTCCAGCAACCCGAACCTGCCCTCGGCGACGTACACCTACAGCGTCAGCAAGACCAAGCCGGTGGTGACCACCGCCAAGACGCTCCAGTACGACAGCTACTACAGCACCAGCCACACCTTCTACGACGGTCTGCTCCGGCCCCGGCAGACCCAGGCCCCGGCGGTGGGCGTCGACAACGGCCGGATCATCACCGAGACCCACTACGACACCCTGGGTCGCGCCTGGAAGACGTACAGCCCGTACTACACCACCGGTAAGCCCTCGACCACACTCGTCGCCGGTGACGACACCAAGGTGCCGGCGGCCACCCGGACCACCTACGACGGGGTGGGCCGAGCCCTGGCCAACATCGCCGTCAAGTTCGGCGACGAGACCAAGCGGACCACCACGAGCTACACCGGCGACCGGACCACGGTCATCCCGCCGGCCGGAGGTACCGCGACCACCACGGTCACCAACGCCCGCGGCGAGGTCACCGAACGGCTCTCTTACACCGACGCCGCCCGCACCAACTACGTCCGGGCACGCTACGAGTACGGGAAACACGGCCAGCTGACGCGCCTCACCGATGCGGCCGGCAACCGGTGGACCTGGACCCACGATGCGCGTGGCCGGGAGATCGAGGTCAACGACCCGGACAAGGGCCGCAGCACCACCGAGTACAACGACCTCGACCAGGTCGTCCGCACGACGGACGCGCGAGGAAAGTCCCTCACCCACACCTACGACGAGCTGGGCCGACGCACCGAACTCAAGGAAGGCAGCACGCTCCGCGCGAGCTGGACGTACGACACCGTCGCCAAGGGCCAACCGACGTCCGACACCCGGTACGTCAGCGGCCAGGCCTACACCTCGACGATCCAGTCGTACAACGACCGCTACCAGCCCACCGCCTCCACGGTCACACTGCCCACGAGGGAGGGATCACTCGCCGGCACCTACCGCTGGACCTACGGCTACAACCAGTACATCGGCGTCCAGGAATGGGTGCTCCACCCGGCACTCGGCGGCCTCCCGTCGGAGCGCACCACCACCGTCTTCGGCCCCGGCAACCTGCCCGTGCGTACCAGCACCGGCGGAACGCTGCTCGTCGGCAACGTCGTCTACGACCCGCTCGCCCAGCCGATCCGCACCGAGTACGGCGTACTCGGCCGCAAGGTCTACGACACCCGGGACTTCGACGAGCACACCGGCATGCTCACGCGCCGCACCCTCGACGGCGACATCGCGCTCAGGGTGGAGGACACCCACTACACGTACGACGACGCCGGCAACACCAAGCGCATCCGCTCCGTCTCCGGCCAGGACGCCCAGGCCGTGACCGACAACCAGTGCTTCCAGATCGACGCCCTCCAGCGTCTGACCCAGGCCTGGACCACACGCTCGGGCACCAACACCTGCGCCTCCAGCCCTTCCGCGACAAACGTCGGCGGCCCGGACGCCTACTGGCACTCCTACAGCTACGACATCACCGGCAACCGGACCAAGGAGACGCAGCACGCCACCCGCACGGGCGACAAGGACGTGACGCGCGACTACACCTACGGCACGCCCGGTACCCGCGCCGCCTCCGCACTGCGCGAGGTCACCACCGAGGGCGGCCCCACGGAACGCTTTACGTACGACGCGCTAGGCAACACGACCTCCCGCACCGGCGCGGCCCGCGACCAGGCCTTCACCTGGGATTCAGAAGGCCACCTCGCCACTGTCACCCAGGGCACGGCCAAGACGAGCTATGTCTACTCGGCCGCCGGCGACCGCCTCGTCGCACGCGACGGAGACGGCACGACAACGGCGTACCTTCCCGCCGGCAACGAGCTCAAATCGACGGCCGGCGGCAAGGTCACAGCCACCCGCTACTACCAGCACGGCGGCGAAGCCGTCGCAGTCCGCACGGACAACGGCGACGTGACCCTGCTGTTCCCCGACCACCAGGGAACGGCGATGATCGCCATCGCCTGGGGCCTCGGGCAGGCGGTCACCCGCCGCAAGCAGCTCCCGTTCGGCGCGCTCCGCTCCGAACAGTCCACCAACTGGCCCGGCACCCGCGGATTTGTCGGCGGCACCACCGACCCGACCGGCACCACACACCTCGGCGCGCGGGAGTACGACCCCTCGCTCGGACGCTTCATGTCCGTCGACCCCCTGCTGATCCCCGAGGACCAGCGGCAACACAACCCCTACCAGTACGGCAACAACAATCCGGCGACGTTCTCCGACCCCACGGGCGAGGCTCTGGACGACTGCGTCAGTGGCCAGTACAACTGCGGCTACGACCGCAAGGGCCGCCTGAAGACAGTCACGTTCAGCAAGAACTACGAGAGCTACACCAAGTCGGTAGGTGGAACCGTCTCACCGAACTACACGGTCCAACGTCACACCGGTTACCGTCACGTCTACACCCGCGGCAAGGGCGTCACGACTCCCACCGCAGCCCAGGTCGCCGCAGCCGCCGAAAAGGAACGCAAGCGTCTCCTCAGGATCGAGCGAAAAGCGGCCGAGAAGCAGCGAAAGCAGAACGAGCGAGAGGAGAGATTGAGTAAGGCTAAGAGGGATTCTATATTCAAGCGCATCAAGAATGTGTTCTCGGGTTCTAGTACTGCGGGTGCGTGTGTCAGTGTCTCCATTGGCCTTGGTGGTGGGGTCGAATTTGGTGGCTGCCTAGTCAATGTGACGCGACCTGATGGGCGTACGGATTTTGCGGTGACGGGAACGTACGGTTTCACCGGTCCTTCTGTCGGACTAAATGGTACGCTTGGCCTGATTCGCAGCAATGCCGATGATCTCGATCAGGTGCGCGGAGATGGTGCCGGACTCGGGGTGACGGCCGCATTTGTTGTTGCCGCAACATTCGGCTACGAGGAGGCGGTGGGTGCCGTAAATTCAAGAGGTGAGGGCGTCTCCTCTGTATATTTGGGGGCAGGTGCCGGAATGGGAATCGAGGGTGAATCCATCGGAAGTAAAACGGGAGTCACGAAGCTTTGGACTTGGTGAAGTGAGGAGCTCGTGTACTCTCTTGTTTATGGTTCAATAGTCTTCCTATTTTCGAGTGCAATCGTTTTCAATGTCCGAGGATTTGCCGACTGGCTTTACTTGAGGACCGAGAATAAAGTGTCTCGCTTGTTTGGCGGGGTCGGGTATAGGTTTCTTCGAGTATATTCAGTTCTTTTTCTCGTTCTTGGAGTGGTGGCAGTCGGGGTGGGCCTTGCTCAGGTCGCCTAGGAATTCGTAACGCGATCTTGTGAATCTGTCTTCTGGCCAGGCGCAACGATGTGAGGATTCAGTCGTTCGTGGAGTTTGGGCACGCGACCGTGGAACGTGGACGGTGACTGGTTGGCGCTGAACGAGCCGTTGCTGCCGCCCTAGCCCGAGCGGTCGCCGGGGCCGCGTCCGTGCTGTACCGGCTGTGCCTGCAGGGCGACCTGTACGTGCTGCACAACGACATCACTGGCAACTCCCCTGCCGTGATCGTGTTACGAGCTCTCAGGCTGTGGAAGCGAGTTTGCGGTGGCTGAGCCTTCCGACCCTCAGAAGGTGATTTAGACGGTGTCCTACCTGGTGATCGCTCGTTGGGCTGTCTATGAGGCGGGGTACGTGGAGTTGGATTGTTCCGGATGGGCTGTAGGAGATCACCAAGCCGCTGATTCCACCGCCGAAGGCGCAACGATGTGAGGATTCAGTCGTTCGTGGAGTTTGGGCACGCGACCGTGGAACGTGGACGGTGACTGGTTGGCGCTGAACGAGCCGTTGCTGCCGCCCTAGCCCGAGCGGTCGCCGGGGCCGCGTCCGTGCTGTACCGGCTGTGCCTGCAGGGCGACCTGTACGTGCTGCACAACGACATCACTGGCAACTCCCCTGCCGTGATCGTGTTACGAGCTCTCAGGCTGTGGAAGCGAGTTTGCGGTGGCTGAGCCTTCCGACCCTCAGAAGGTGATTTAGACGGTGTCCTACCTGGTGATCGCTCGTTGGGCTGTCTATGAGGCGGGGTACGTGGAGTTGGATTGTTCCGGATGGGCTGTAGGAGATCACCAAGCCGCTGATTCCACCGCCGAAGGTGTGGCCACAGGGCGACGAAACGCAGGACACGACTGATGAGAGGATGTTCGCGGCGATTATCTACGTGCTGGTCAAGCGCTGCCACCGTCTTTCGGCATATTCAAGTCGACCGCACACCGCCGGTTCCTGATCTGGTTGCGGGCCGGCTGTATGAGGCGGTGCTGCACCGACTCGATAGCGCCGGCCTCATCGACGTCTCGCGCGTGGTCATCGACTCCGCTCATGCTAGGGCCAAGGGGGCAAACTCGAACTCGCAGGTACGAGCTCCGTGGGCCGGGGTAAGCAGGGTGCCAAGGTGCACGTTCTGTCGGACGCGAACGGGCTGCCCCTGGTCGTCGGCGTCTCGACCGCCAACGCCCATCAGCGAATCGCTGAGGCCCATGGTCGCGGGTCATCAAACGAGACGTGACCCCCACCGCGCCGCTACCTCATGCCCCAGCGCCTGCACGCCGACAAGGCGTATGACCTTCCCCCCCCACCAGCGCAAATGGTTACGAGGCAAGCGCATCGGCGTACGCATCGCCCGCAAAGACGTCGAGTCCAGGGAACGGCTGGGCCGCCACAGGTGGGTAATCGAGCGGGCGATCCGTGGCTGTCCGGCTACCGCCGGCTCAGCCCCCGCTACGAACGCCACCCCCGCAACTACCTGGCCTTTTTGGCCTCGCCGCAGCTCTTTGCTGCTATAAGCAACTTGTCCGCCTCGCCACGTGGGACACCGTCTTAGGTGGCGAGGTCGGGGATGACCTCGGCGCCTGGGAGGGTGGTGAGGGTGGCGCCGGGGAGGATGAGTTTGGCGCGGCGGAGGCCGCTGCCGATCAGGACGTGCGGGGTTGTGGCGACGGCGGCGTCGATGAGGAGGGGCCAGGCCGGAGGGAGGCCGAGGGGGGTGATGCCGCCGTACTCCATGCCGGTCTCGGTGGTCGCGAGGTCCATGGGGGCGAAGGACGCCTTGCGGGCGCCGAAGTGCTTGCGGACCGTGCGGTTGACGTCGAGGCGGGTGGTGGCGAGGACGACGCAGGCGGCCAGGGTTGTCTCCTGGCCGCGTCGGGCGGCGACTACCACGCAGTTGGCGGAGACCTCGGCCGGGACGTCGTAGGTCTCGCAGAAGACGGCGGTGTCGGCCTTGGCCGGGTCGGTGTCCACGACAAGGACGGCGTCGGCCAGTGTGGAGGAGTCGGCGAGGGCCTTGGTGACGGACGGGGCCACCAGGTCGGGGCGCCCGGCGGCGGGCCAGGCGGCGTCGAAGGATCCGAAGGGCGGGGTCGTCGTCGCGTCGCTCATGGGGGGGGCAGGGTAGTGG
>NZ_WMLF01000550.1 GCF_014156695.1 Streptomyces durbertensis
GTGGCGGGGAGCTGCGGGTCGCGGTGGCGCAGAACGTAGGGGAGGACGCCGAGCAGGGCGAAGGCGGCGCAGGCCGCGTAGCCGGCCGTGATGCCGCCGGCGAGGGTGGCGAGGCCGGCGCCGGTGACCACGCCGAGGATCTGCGCGGCGCCCAACCAGCCACCCACCGCGCCGCGTTGACCGCGGGGGACCCGGTCGGGGACGGCGGCGGTGACGGCGGCGAACGCGGCATTGAGGGTGAGTTGGACGAGGCACCAGCCGAGCACCGTCGCCCGGAAGGAGGTGGCGGTCGCCAGGAGGAGGAGGGAGGCGGCGCCGCCCGCCGCTCCGGTGACGATCCAGGGGGTGCGGCGGCCGAAGCGCGCGGTGGTGCGGTCGGAGAGGGCGCCGAAGACCGGGTTGGCGATCAGGGAGACCAGGGCCCCGGCGCCGGTGACCCAGGCCAGCATCGACTCCTTTGACATGCCCGCCGGGGCGTACTCGGCGGCCTGGAGGGCGAGGAGGATCTGGAGCGGGCCGTACCAGCCGACCCAGATCGCGCCGTTGGCGAGGGCGAGGGCTGCCGTCCAGCGGCCGGGGACGGGGTGGACGGGCTCGGCGAGCGCGTCGTGGGTGGCTGTGGGAGCGGTCATGGGCGGGGATCCGTCGCCGCGTGGAGGGCGGCGCGTAGCCAGTGGTAGGAGGCCTTGGGGGTGCGGCGCTGGGTCGGGTAGTCGACGTGGACGAGGCCGAAACGGCGGGCGTGGCCCTCAGCCCATTCGAAGTTGTCCAGCAGCGACCAGACGAAGTAGCCGCGGACGTCGGCGCCGGACTGCATGGCCGCGTGCAGGGCGTGGAGATGGCCGTGGAGGAAGGTGATGCGGTCCTGGTCGTCGAGGCCGGGGTAGGAGCAGCCGTTCTCGGTGATGAGCAGAGGCGGGAGGCTGTCGGTGTAGCGGGTGCGGAGGTCGAGGAGGAGTTCGGTCAGGGCTTCGGGGACGACCGGCCAGCCGAAGTCGGTGAGCGGGTGGTCCTCGATCGGGCGCGGGGTGAAGGGGAGTTCGGCGGGGAGGTGTACTCCGGCGTAGTCCGTGGCGGTGCCGTCGGGGGCGGCGACCCTGGTGGGTTGGTAGTAGTTGACGCCGTACCAGTCCAGGGGGCGGCCGATGAGGTCCAGGTCGGCGGTGAGGTCGGCGGCGGGCATCAGTTCGGCGAGGCCGTCGGGGTAGCGGCCGAGGAGGAGCGGGTCGGCGAAGAGGCGGTTGAGGAGGACGTCGTAGAGGTCGGCGGCGGTCTTGTCGGCGGGGTCGTCGGAGGCCGGCCAGACGGGGCCGTGGGAGTTGGCGATGCCGATGCGGGCTCCTCCCGAGGCGGCCCGGAGGGCTTCGGCGGCCAGGCCGTGGCCGAGGAGGAGGTGGTGGGCGACGGGGAGGGCGTCGAAGACGAGGGTGTGGCCGGGGGCGTGCTGGCCGAGGGCGTGGCCCAGCAGGGTGTGTTCGGCGGGCTCGTTGAGGGTGATCCACCGGGTGACGCGGTCGCCGAGCCGGGCGGCGACGGCGGCGGTGTAGTCGGCGAAGTGCGATGCGGTGTCGCGGTGTTGCCAGCCGCCGTGGGACTCCTCCAGGGCGAGCGGGGTGTCCCAGTGGAAGAGGGTGGGGACGGGTTCGATGCCTCGGGAGCACAGTTCGTCGACGAGGCGGTCGTAGAAGTCGAGGCCGGCCGGGTTGACCGGTCCCGTGCCGTCGGGGACGACGCGCGGCCAGGCGACGGAGAAGCGGTAGGCGCCGACGCCGAGGTCGTGGATGAGGGCCACGTCCTCGCGGTAGCGGTGGTAGTGGTCGCAGGCGGTCGCGGCCGTGGTGCCGTCCTTGACGTTGCCGGGGACGGCGGTGAAGGCGTCCCAGACGGAGGGGCCGCGGCCGTCCTCCTCCAGAGCGCCCTCGATCTGGAAGGCGGAGGTCGACACGCCCCACAGGAAGTCGTCGGGAAAGCGGGAAACCACCTCACCTGTTGTCATGCTGGGGATGGTCGCGGCGGGCGCGTGAATCGTCAACGAACGTGCGTGACAAGGAAGATGACGGCGGAGGACGCGCCGGCACCCGGCCGCGGGCGGTGCGCGCGGCCGGGTGCCGGGGTGCGGGGGTCAGAGCGAGGCGGTCAGTCCTTGGGGATCCACTTCTCCCAGGTGGACTTGTTGTCCGCGATCCACTTGGCGGCGGCCTCGTCGCGCTTCATCTTGTCGCCGGCGATCATCTTCGCGACGGCGTTCTGGTCCTCGGTGCTCCACTCGAAGTTCTTCAGGAACTCGGCGGCCTTGCCGCCGTTCTCCGCGAAGTCGGCGTTGAGGTACTTCTGGAGCATGTTGGTGTCGTAGCCGCATTTGGTCTCGGTCTCCGGCTTGTTGCAGCCCTCGGTGTACTCGGGCAGCTTCACCTCGACCATCTCGATGTCGGCGTTCATCCACTGCGGGTCCCACCAGTAGGTGAGGAACGGCTTCTTCGCCTTGTAGAGCCGCTGGATCTCCTTGAGCTGGGCGGCCTCGCTGCCGGTGGGCAGGATCTTGTAGTCCAGCTTGTGGTTCTTGATCAGGTGCTTGTCGTAGGAGGTGTAGGAGGGCGCGGCGCCGATGAACTGGCCCTTGTCGCCGGACTCGGGGGTCTTGAAGTCGTCCTTGAACTTGTTGAGGTTCTTGAAGTCGAGGACGTCGGGGTTCTTGTCGGCGTAGTACTTGGGCACGAACCAGCCGATGTGGCCCTCCACGCCGAGGCCGCCGCCGGAGACGACGGTCTTGCGCTTGTCGACGTACTGCTCGACCTTCTTCGGCGCGCCGCCCCAGTCCTCCAGGATGGCGTCGGCCTGGCCGCGGTGCAGGGCGTCGAAGGCCAGCGACTCGTCGATGGTCTTGATGGACGTTCTCACGTCCAGCTCGTCCTCCAGGAGCTTCGCGGCGACGGCGACGTTGGCCTCGGCGCCGACCCAGGAGGGCATGGCGAGGGTGACCTTGTCGGCGCCGCCCTTGGCGTTGCCGGTGTCGGCGGCGCCGCAGGCGCTGAGGGCGAGGACGCCGGTGAGGCCGGCGGCGACGGTGAGCGAGGTGCGTATGCGCTTGTGGTGCATGGCGGGTTGCTCTCTTCTCGTGTGGGTCGGGGACTCTCGTGG
>NZ_WMLF01000551.1 GCF_014156695.1 Streptomyces durbertensis
GGGGAGGGCCGGGCGGCGAGGGGCTCACCCGCGCGCTCGCGCGGTGGACCGCCGGGCTCGGGTACGAGGACATCCCCGCGCGGGTCGGCTCGGTGGTCACCAGCCAGGTCGTCTCCCACCTCGCGGCGATCCGCGCCACCGCCGCCCACCCGGTGGGCCGGACCCTCCTCGCCGCGTACGGGCCCCTCGACGTGACGGGCGAGCCGGCGCGTACGGCCCATCTGGCGGCGGCGCTCTCCTCCGGTCTCTACCTGGAGGACACCCTCTACGCGGGGCATGTCTCGCACGCCGCCGTCGGCGTCCCGGTGGCGTACCAGGCGAGCCAGGCGCTGTCCGGGCGTGCCCTGATCACCGCCGTGACCGCGGCCAACGAGGCCGCCGCCCGGGTCACCGCCGCCGCGACGCTCGGCCCGTTCCGGGGCCAGTGGGCCGGCCACACCCATCTTGTGGCGGCCTGCGCCGCCCTGCTGCACGGCGCCGGCGCGGACGCCGGAACGCTGCTGAACGCCTGGGGCCTGGCGCTGGCCGCGCCGCCGCGCGCGCTGCGCCCCGCCGTGCTCGCCAGCGACGCGAAGGTGCTGTCCGCCGCCGCTCCCGTGCGCACGGCGGTCGACGCCTGCGCCGCCGCGGTCGCCGGGCTCACGGGCCGCGACGACGTGATCGAGCACCCGGAGGGGCTGCTGGCCGTGTTCGCGGGGGCGGCCGTGCCGGAGCTGGTGGCGTACGGTCTCGGCGAGCGCTGGCACACCGAGACCCTGTCCTTCAAACTGCTGCCGGTCGGGGTCCACCTGGACGCGCTGGTGGAGTGCGCCGCCGAGCTGCACCGCAGGTTGCGGCCGGCGGACCCGGCCGACATCACCTCGGTCGACGTGGCGGTGCCCCGGATGACCATGGTGATGAGCGGGCACGCGGACCGCTATGTGCGGGGTGCCGCCACCTCCCTGCCCGCCCTCAATCTCAGCGCCGGCTACAACGTCGCGACCGCCCTGCTCACCGGGGGTCTCACGGTTGCCGATCTCGCCCCGCCGCGCCTGGCCGAGGAGGGCCGTTGGCGGCTCGCGGAGCGGGTGCGGCTCCACGCGGACGAGGAGCTGAGCAGGCGGGGCGTGCTGTCCACCGCGCCGGTCGGCGAGACGCTGCGGCACGCCGGGCGACATGCCCTGGAGTGGGAGACCGAGCTGCCCGGGATCCCCATGGAGAAGCTTCTGGAGGAGCTGGGTCCGCCCGTCGCCTCCTTCGCGGGGTCCACCAAGGCGCTGGGCTGCCGCATGAGGGTGCGGATGCGCGACGGGCGCGAGGAGACCTGCGAGCGGGCCGCCGGGACCGGAGCCGTCGGATCCGCTTCCTGGTCCGACCATCCGGCCCTGGTGCGGGAGAAGTTGCTGCGCACGGGCGCCGACGAGGCCGCGGTCGACGCGTTGGCGCGTCTGGAGGAGCTGACGGCGGCGGAGCTCGCGGAAGTGCTGCGCCAGGTCTTGCGCCTGGGGGATTAATACCTACTGTTGGTATGTGAGGTGCTCACGTCGCTCGAAGTGCGTTGACACCCGCTCTCGGGGCTCAATACATTCCTACCATCGGTATCTAAGAAAGGGGTGTTGCCCTGTGACCAGCACTGATGCCGCCGCTCCACAACGGCGGTCAGCGGCGTCGTTACTCCTTCTGGCGTCCGGAGCCTCGTTCCTGGCGGTCCTCGACGTCACCGTCGTGAACCTGGCGATGCCCGACCTGCGCGAGGACTTCACCGGCTCCGCGTTCAAGGACCTGTCATGGGTCATCACCATCTACGCGGTGGTCTTCGCGGCACTCCTCGCCCCCGCAGGACGCCTCGCGGACGCGCTGGGCAGACGCACGGTCTTCCTCGCGGGCGTCAGCCTCTTCACGGCGGCCTCGCTGCTGTGCGCCCTCTCGCCCGACCTCGGCGTACTCCTGGCGGCCCGCGGCATCCAGGGACTCGGGGCGGCCGCGATGATCCCCGCCTCGCTTGCCATCGTGCTGATGGACTCCCCGCCCGAGCGCCGGCGGGCGGCCATCGGCCAGTGGAGTGCCGCGGCGGCCCTGGCGGCGGCGGTCGGCCCCGCGCTCGGCGGCGTCCTGGTCGACGTCTTCGGCTGGCGCTCCCTCTTCCTGATCAACATCCCCTTCGGGCTGCTCTTCCTCTACGGCGCCACCGTCATCCCGCGCTCGAAGGGCCTCGGCACCGAACGCAGGCTCCCGGACCTCCTCGGGACGATCACGCTCGGCGCCGGCGTCGGCCTGCTCTGCCTCGGCATCAGCAAGGGCGGCCAGTGGGGCTGGTCCGCCGCGTCCACCCTGGTCTGCGTCATCGCCGGTCCCGCCCTGATCGCCCTGTGCCTGCTGCGCTCCGCCAGGCACCCGGCACCCGCCGTGGAAGTCTCCCTGTGGCGCAACCGCACCTTCGCCCTGGCCAACGCCGCCGCGTTCTTCTACGGCATCGCGCTCTTCTCCTGGCTCCTGGTCGGCGTCCTGTACGTCACCCAGGTGTGGGGCTACTCCGAGCTGAAGGCCGGACTCGCCATGACGCCGGGCGCGATCGCGGCGACGATCGTCGCGCTGCGGGTCGGCAAACTCCCGCCCGCCTACGGGCCGAGGCTCGCCACCGCCGGCGGCGCGCTCATCCTGGGCGGAACCGGCTTCCTGCTCGCCTTCACCCTCCCCGACCACTCGATGTTCCTCGCCTACTGGCTGCCGCTCGGTGTCCTGGCGGGCATCGGCATGGGCGCCATCACCACCGGCACGTCCACGGCCGCCGCGCTCTCCGTCTCGCCGCTGCGGTTCGCCGGGGCCACGGGCCTGAACCAGACGGCCCGGCAGATCGGCGGCGCCATCGGCATCGCGGTCCTGGCCACCGTGGTCTCCGAAGCCCTCACGGACATCGCCGACTTCGAACGGATCTACCTGATCGCCGCGTGTGTCTCGATGGTGGTGGCCCTCCTCGGACTCGGACTCACCATCAAGCCGCCACCGGCCCCGCCCGTCGCCACGCCTCCCGCAGAGGCCGGCGGGGAGCGGAAGACCCCGACCGCCGACGCCGCGAACTAGCACCACCCGAAGCAACCGAACACCCTGACCAACCCGCCAACCCGCCAACCCGCCAAC
>NZ_WMLF01000552.1 GCF_014156695.1 Streptomyces durbertensis
CCCCCCGAGAAGGCCAGCACTCCCCGAACGACCAGAACGCCGAGGTCCGCCGATGAGCGACACCACCGCCCGCCCCGGCGGCACTCCCGACCCCTACGAACGGCTGCGCGCCGAGATCCACGCCGGCCGCGTCCAGGAGGTGATCGTCGCCGTCCCCGACCTCCAGGGCCGGCTCCAGGGCAGCCGGCTGGCCGCCGACCACTTCCTCGACGAGGCCGCCGAACACGGCTTCGACGCCTGCGTCTACCTGCTGGCCACCGACGTCGAGATGGACACCGGACCCGGCTACGCCATCGACGCCTGGAACAGCGGCTTCGGCGACTTCACCCTGCGCCCCGACCCGGCCACCCAGCGCGTGCTGCCCTGGGACGAGGGCACGGCCCTGGTGCTCGCCGACGCCACCTGGCGGGACGGCGCCCCCGTCGCCGTCGCCCCCCGCCACGTCCTGCGGCGGCAGCTCGACCGGCTCGCCGAACGCGAGTTGACCGCCTTCGCCGGGACGGAACTGGAGTTCCTGGTCTTCCAGGAGGACTACCAGCAGTCCTGGGACCGCCGCTACCACGACCTGACACCCGCCACCCGCTACAACGTCGACTACGCCCTCCAGGGCCTGGCGGGCGTCGAACCGCTGGTGCGCCGCATCCGCCGCGAGATGGTCCGCGCGGGGCTGAGGATGGAGACCGCCCGTGCCGAGGTCCACCCGGGCCAGTACGAGATCGTCTTCCGCTACGACGAGGCGATGCGCACCTGCGACAACCACGTCCTGTTCAAGAACGGTGCCAAGGAGATCGCCGCCCAGGAGGGGCGGGCGCTGACCTTCATGCCGAAGTTCGACACCGGCGAGGGCAACTCCTGCCACGTCCACCTCTCGCTGCGCGGCACCGACGGCGGCGCGGTCCTCGCCGACCCCGAGGACGCGGACGGCATGTCGGAGCTGATGCGGCACTTCGTCGCCGGCCAGCTCCACGCGCTCGCCGACTTCACTCTGCTGATGGCGCCGAACATCAACTCGTACAAGCGCCTCGCGCCCGGCGCGTTCGCCCCCACCGGCATTGGTTGGGGCAGGGACAACCGCACCTGCCCGGTACGCGTCGTCGGCTCCGGCCACTCCCTGCGCATCGAGCACCGGGTACCGGGCGGCGACGCCAACCCCTACCTCGCCGTCGCGGCGATCGTGGCCGCCGGACTGCACGGCGTCGACAAGCGGCTCCCGCTGCCCGAGCCGCACCGCGCGAACGCGCTGGCCGACCCGACGGTGCCGAGGCTGCCGAGCACCCTCACCGAGGCGCTGCACCGCTGGGAGAACAGCGCCCTGGCCACCGAGGTCTTCGGCAAGGAGACCGTCGCGCACTACGCGCAGGCCGCCCGGACGGAACTGGCCGCGTTCGAGAGCGCGGTGACCGACTGGGAACGCGTCCGGGGCTTCGAACGCCTCTAGCCTGTCGGCCGCCGGTCGGGCCCCTAGCCGGCCGGGACCCGCGGGCCGCTGCGGGGCGAGGCGGGCGCGCCGGCCGCGAGCGCGGCCGCCAGCCCGCGGCGTCCGGGGGAGTCCAGCTTCGCGTAGGTGCTCGTGAGGTGCATCTCCACCGTCCGCAGGCTGACAAAGAGGTGGCCGGCGATCTGACGGTTGGTCAGACCGTCGGCCGCCAGCCTGGCCACCCGCAGCTCGGCCGGGGTGAGCGCCGCGTAGCCGTGGAAGGCGCGGGTGCGCGGGCGGTCACCCAGCTCGGCCAGCGCGCGTGTCGCGGCGGACGCGACCGGTTCCGCGCCGCACTCCCGTGCCACGTCGAGCGCCTCGCGCAGCGCGGCGCGCCCGGCGAGGGCGTCCGACGCGCCGGCCAGCCGCAGGCCGAGGTCGACCAGCGCTTCGGCCAGCCACAGCCGGGCCCCGGTTTCCCGCAGGTGTTCCACCGCTTCGCGTGAGAGGTCGAGGGCGGCTTCCGCCGGCGCCAGCGCCGCGGCGGCCCGCAGCGCGCGGCCCACGAGTTCGGGGACGCCCGAGGCGCGTGCCAGAGCGAGTTCCTCCGCGGCGAGCGTGCGCGCGCCGCGCGGGTCGCCGAGCCCGTCGCGGACAAGCGCGGCCTCCGAGCGCCAGCGGTGGAAGAGCGGTCCTGCGGTGCCGCGTGCCGTGCCCCGCGCGCCGCACGCCGCGAAGTCGGCGGCGGCCTCGGCGAACCGGCTTCGCGCCGCGTGCAGCCGGGCACGTGCGAAGAGCGTGTGGTCGTGTCCCCAGCGTCCGTCGAGCGTGCCGTGCGCGCCGGCGGCGGTCAGGGTCCGCTCCGCCTCGTCGAGCCGCCCGAGGTCGACAAGCGCCTCCACCAGGACGGCGATCGGCAGCACCGGGCAGGTGCCCAGCCGCTGGACGGGCTCCGCGCCGGACGCCGCCTCCAGGGCCGCCGAGGCGTCGGCACGGGCCTCGTCGAGCCGTCCGAGCCGGTGGTTCAGGCTCGCTCTGAGGGTGAGCGCGTGGGCCAGGTGATGGGGCCGGTCGGCGAGGTGGCCGTGGCAGGCGACGGCCGAGTCGGCGTGGTCCAGCGCGCTGCCCGGTTCTCCCGCCCAGCCGAGCACCAGCAGTGCGACGCCGTGGATCCCGGACTCGTCGTCGGCGGGGTGGAGTCCGCAGGCCAGCGCGGTCCGCGCGGATGCGACGGCCCGCCTCGGGTCCTCGCCGGCCACCGCCTCCCGTATCGCCAGCAGCGCGGCGAGGGGCCGCCCGGGCGGCCCCTCGTGGCCGTCGGCGAGACTTCCCGCGCTCAGCGTCCGGCGCGCCTCGGCGGCGGTGTCGCCGTGGGCGAGCGCGGTGAGCAGGGCGTCGACGGCCGCGGTCCCGGTGTCCGCCGGTTCCGCACCGGCTGAAGCCTCCGCCAGAGCGCGAAGCAGCCGCACCGCCTCCGGATGCCGTCCGGCGCTCGCCAGCACCGCTGCGAGCCGCCGGCCGAGGGTCGTGCGCTCGTCCTCGCGAGTCGTCAATTCCAGCTTGTGTCGCAGGAGTTGAAGCGCCGGCGGCTCGTCGTGGTCCGGTCCGCCGGTCATGTCGGCCGCTCGGGGCGGCGGGTGGGGCGGCGCGAGGGGAGCGTCGGCAGGTGGGCCGGCCGCGGCGGTCGCGCGCGG
>NZ_WMLF01000553.1 GCF_014156695.1 Streptomyces durbertensis
GTGTCGGCCAGTGACGACGCGACCGCCGGGGACTGCCGGAGTTGCCGGGGGGCGAACGCGCCCGCCGAGGCGCCGGCGTGGGAACCACCGGTCGGCGGCGTACCGAGCATGACCCGGAAGCTCACGTTCTTGACGATGACCTGAGCTGGGTCGCTCGGCACCTTGACCGAACTCAGCACCGGTTGCTCGTCGGCGAAGCCGGCCGGGCGTCCCCCGGTGGGCGTGCGGGGTGTTCTGGTGTCCACACTCATCTAACCGAGTGACGGACCTTTAAGACACTGCCTTGACCGCGCCGATCTGTCCGCGACCCGTCAAAGCTTGGTCAAGCCTTCGCGGTCCGCGTTCACCCGGGCGGCTCGGAGCCGTCCGGGGGGCCCGGGCGCGTCGCACAAACCGAGCGTGCGGCGGGTTCTCGAAGCGGCGTTCGAGATTTCCGGGTGTACACCGGAGTGCGCGCCCCGCGCCCGGGCGGGGGCCCACGCCCTCCGGCGTGGGCCGCTCACGCCCAGCGCGGGCCGCTCACACGCGGCGCGGGGGCTCGTACGCGGCGCGGGGGGACTCACGCCCTCCGGCGGGCGGCCTCGTAGAGGACGACGCCCGCGGCCACGCCGGCGTTCAGCGACTCGGCACCGCCCGGCATGGGGATGCGCACGCGCAGGTCGCAGGTCTCGCCGACAAGCCGCGAGAGGCCCTTGCCCTCGCTGCCGACGACCACCACGACCGGGCCTTCCAACGCGTCCAGCTCGTGCAGTTCGGTCTCGCCGTCGGCGGCGAGACCGACGACGGTCAGACCGGCCTTCTGGTAGGTCTCCAGCGCCCGGGTCAGGTTCGTCGCGCGGGCGACCGGGGTGCGGGCGGCGGCGCCCGCCGAGGTCTTCCACGCGCCGGCGGTCATGTGCGCGGCGCGGCGCTCGGGCACCACGACGCCGTGGCCGCCGAACGCGGAGACGGACCGGACGACGGCGCCCAGGTTGCGGGGGTCGGTGACCCCGTCGAGGGCGACGATCAGCGGGTCCTCGCCGTCGTCGAGCGCGTTCGCGACGAGGTCGTCGGGGTGCGCGTAGTCGTAGGGCGGCACCTGGAGGACAAGACCCTGGTGGTTGAGGTTGTTGGTCATGCGGTCCAGCTCGGCCCGGGGGGCTTCGAGCAGGTTGATGCCGCCGCGGTCGGCGGCGAGCTTGAGGGCGTCGCGCACGCGGTCGTCGTTGTCGATGAACTGCTGCACGTAGAGGGTGGTGGCGGGCACACCCTCGCGCAGCGCCTCGTAGACCGGGTTGCGGCCGACGACCAGCTCCGCCGTGCCCTTGGGTCCGCCGCGGCGGGGGGCGGGGCGGCCGGTGGCCTTGCGGGCGCGGGCCTGGGCGGCACGCTGCTTGGCGTGGCCCTTGCGCATCTCGGCGGGCGGCGTGGGGCCCTTGCCCTCCAGGCTGCGGCGCCGCTTGCCGCCACTGCCTACCTGCGCGCCCTTCTTGTTGGACGTGCGGCGGTTGCGCCGCTGGCTGTTGCCGGCCATGAGGTGGTCCTCGTCTTTCGGTGTTCGTGAAGTCTGTGGGTGGCGGCCGGGTGGGGCCGCCCGGGGCCGGGGCGTGCGGGACGCCCGGGACGTCAGTGGCGTCCCAGCTCCCATCGGGGGCCGGCCGGGGTGTCCTCGATGACCAGGCCGGAGCGCTGGAGTTCGTCGCGGATGGCGTCGGCGGTGGCGTAGTCCTTGCGGGCGCGGGCCGCCTGCCGCTGTTCGAGTACGAGGCGGACGAGGGAGTCGACGACGTCGTGCAGTTCCTCGCTCTGCCCGTCGCCGGCCGCACTCCAGTGTGCGTCGAGCGGGTCGAGGCCGAGCACGCCGAGCATGGCGCGCAGCTCGGCGAGCGCGGTGGCGGTGGCGTCCTTGTCGTCCGCGCCGAGGGCGGCGTTGCCGTGCCGAACGGTGTTGTGGACGACGGCCATCGCCTGGGGGACGCCGAAGTCCTCGTCCATCGCGGCGGCGAACTCGGCGGGCACCTCGGCGGCCGGCTCGACCTCGCCGACCTGCTCCACGGCGCGCTGGACGAAGCCCTCGACGCGGGAGAACGCGGTCTCCGCCTCGCGCAGCGCCTCGGGGCTGTACTCGATCATGGATCGGTAGTGCGGGGTGCCGAGGTAGTAGCGCAGCACGACGGGACGCCAGGTGCGGACCATCTCGGCGACGAGCACCGAGTTGCCGAGCGACTTGCTCATCTTCTCGCCGCTGAGCGTGACCCAGGCGTTGTGCAGCCAGTGCGCGGCGAAGTCGTCGCCGTAGGCCTTCGACTGGGCGATCTCGTTCTCGTGGTGCGGGAAGACGAGGTCGACGCCACCGCCGTGGATGTCGAAGGCCGGGCCGAGGTACTTGTGGGCCATGGCCGAGCACTCCAGGTGCCAGCCGGGGCGGCCGGGGCCCCAGGGGGTGTCCCAGCTGGGTTCGCCGGGCTTGGCGGACTTCCACATGGCGAAGTCGCGCGGGTCGCGCTTGCCGGTCTCGCCCTCGCCGGCCGGCTGGCGGAGGTTGTCGAGTTCCTGGCCGGAGAGCGAGAGGTAGTCGGCGTAGGAGCGGACGTCGAAGTAGACGTTGCCGTCGGCCGCGTAGGCGTGGCCGCGGTCGATCAGTTCGCGCATCATCTCGATCATCTCCGGCACATGGCCGGTCGCGCGCGGCTCGTAGGTGGGCGGCAGGCAGCCGAGCGCGTCGTAACCGTCGTTGAACGCGCGCTCGTTCTCGTAGCCGATCGCCCACCAGGGCCGGCCCTGCTCGACCGACTTGGTGATGATCTTGTCGTCGATGTCCGTGACGTTCCGGACGAACGTGACGTCGTAGCCGCGGTAGGCGAACCAGCGGCGGATGATGTCGAAGTTCAGGCCGGAGCGGATGTGGCCGATGTGCGGCTGGGACTGCACGGTCGCGCCACACAGGTAGATCGAGACGCGGCCCGGGATCAGCGGGGCGAAGTCACGGAGCCTGCGGGTGCTGGTGTCGTACAGCCGAATGGTCACCCGACAAGGGTAGTGGAAGCCGGGCGGGGCTCACGCCAGACGTCGCCGGGCCGGGGCGCGGGCGGAGCGGGGCCTCGGG
>NZ_WMLF01000554.1 GCF_014156695.1 Streptomyces durbertensis
AGACGCGGCCGTACCGGCTGGTTCCGGGGGCGTGGCAGTGATGTCCTACGTCGACGGGTACTGGTGTGAGGCCGTCGTCCGCAGCCCGGAGGCCGAGGGGGAATGGCTGCTCGGTACGCATCTGGCACGGTCTCCGGCGGAGGCGATGCGATGGCTGCGGGCGCAGGCCGAGCGCATCGCACGGGCACTTGATCCGTTGCCGGGCGGCGGCGGGCCCTTCCCGCCCACCGCGCTGCACGCGGGTGACAAGGCGGGGGCGCACGTCGGGCACGTGCTGCGGGAGTGGCTTGACGACCGGACCTACCAGGAGACGCAGCGCCGCGCGCTGGAGGAAGGTCGGCACATCAGCGCGAACGCCGGTGCGCCCGACCGGGTCGCGGGCGCGCGCGACGAGGCCCAGGTGTACTACTCACTGTCCTGTCGGCCGATCACCCGGCGCCGGGCGGTGGGGCTGCTGGCGGGAGAAGCGCACTACGGGACGACCGGGCGAACGCCGGTGTGTCCGGCGGGCGGCGTGAGAGACGACGAGGAGTCGCTGTCCGGCGACGCCGTGAGCGAGGGGCCGGTGGGCGGTGGCGCGGCGGAATCGTCCCTCGGGCAGGTTCTCTACTGCGTGATCATCGCTGCGCTGCTGTTCCTGATCGTCGCTGGGACGACCCCGCGATAGCCGGGCCTGCCCGCCGTCCAGTCCGGAGCGGACCGACCCGCGCGGCGGAGGGCTCACGCCTCCGCTATGACCACCGCCGAGGCGATTCCCGCGTCGTGGCTGAGTGACACGTGCCATTTCTGGACACCCAGCTCCTCCGCCCGCGCGGCGACCGTGCCGCGCACGGTGAGGACGGGCTGGCCGCTGGGCTCGGTGTGCACCTCGGCGTCCGTCCAGTGCAGGCCGGGTGGCGCCCCCAGTGCCTTGGCCAGTGCCTCCTTGGCCGCGAACCGGGCGGCGAGCGAGGCGACGCCGCGTCGCTCGCCGCTCGGCAGGTACAGCTCGCTGTCGACGAAGAGCCGGTCGGCGAGTTCGGGCGTGCGCTCAAGCGCCTGCCCGAACCGTTCGATCTCGGCCACGTCGATCCCCACCCCCACGATCATCGACGGCTCACTCGACCGTCACGGACTTGGCGAGGTTGCGGGGCTGGTCGACCTCGTTGCCCCGGGCGGTGGCCAGTTCGCAGGCGAAGACCTGGAGCGGCACGGTCGCGACCATCGGCTGGAGCAGGGTGGGGGTGGCAGGTACCCGGATGAGGTGGTCGGCGTAGGGGACGACGGACTCGTCGCCCTGCTCGGCGATCACGATGGTCAGCGCGCCCCGGGCGCGGACCTCCTGGATGTTGGAGACGATCTTGTCGTGCAGCACCGAGCGCCCGCGCGGCGAGGGGACGACCACGACAACCGGGACGCCGTCCTCGATGAGCGCGATCGGGCCGTGCTTGAGCTCTCCGGCGGCGAAGCCCTCGGCGTGCATGTACGCGAGTTCCTTGAGCTTCAGCGCGCCCTCCAGGGCGACGGGGTAGCCGACGTGGCGGCCGAGGAAGAGCACGGTGTCGCGGTCGGCGAGGCCGCGCGCGAGTTCCCGCACCGGTTCCATGGTCTCCAGTACCGCGTCCACGTCGTCGCCGATCCGGGCGAGCTGGCCGATGACGGACTGGATCTCGTCGCCCCACTTGGTGCCGCGCACCTGGCCGAGGTAGAGCGCCACCAGGTAGCAGGCGACAAGCTGGGTGAGGAACGCCTTGGTGGAGGCGACGGCGACCTCGGGTCCGGCGTGCGTGTACAGCACGGCGTCGGACTCGCGGGGGATCGTGGAGCCGTTGGTGTTGCAGATCGCGAGGACCCGGGCGCCCTGCTCGCGGGCGTGCCGCAGCGCCATCAGGGTGTCCATCGTCTCGCCGGACTGCGAGATGGCGACAACCAGAGTGCGCGAGTCCAGGATCGGGTCGCGGTAGCGGAACTCGCTGGCCAGCTCGGTCTCGCAGGGGATGCGCGTCCAGTGCTCGATGGCGTACTTGGCGATCATCCCGGCGTGGTAGGCGGTGCCGCACGCCACGATGACGATCTTGTTGACCTCGCGCAGCTCACCCGTCGGGATGCGGATCTCGTCGAGGTGGAGCTGGCCGGACGCGTCGATGCGGCCGAGGAGGGTGTCGGAGACGGCCTTCGGCTGCTCGGCGATCTCCTTGAGCATGAAGTAGTCGTAGCCGCCCTTCTCGGCGGCGGAGGCGTCCCAGTCGACGTGGTAGGCGCGGGTCTCGGCGGGGGCACCGTCGAAGTCGGTGACGGTCACGCCGTCCCGGGTCAGCTCGACGACCTGGTCCTGGCCGAGTTCGATGGCCTCGCGGGTGTGCTCGATGAAGGCGGCCACGTCGGAGGCGAGGAAGGTCTCGCCCTCGCCGACGCCGACGACCAGCGGCGAGTTGCGGCGCGCGCCGACGACCGTGTCCGGCTGGTCGGCGTGCACGGCGACCAGCGTGAACGCGCCTTCCAGGCGGCGGCACACCAGGCGCATCGCCTCGGCCAGGTCGCCGCAGGAGGAGAAGTTCTCCGCGAGCAGGTGGGAGACGACCTCGGTGTCGGTCTCCGACTCCAGCCGGTGGCCGCGCTCGGCCAGCTCGGCGCGGAGGGCGGCGAAGTTCTCGATGATGCCGTTGTGGACGACGGCGACACGGCCCGCGTTGTCCAGGTGCGGGTGGGCGTTGCCGTCGGTGGGGCCGCCGTGGGTGGCCCACCGGGTGTGGCCGATGCCGGTGCCGCCGGTCGGCAGCGGACGCTCGTCCAGCAGCTTGGTGAGGTTGAGCAGCTTGCCGGCCTTCTTCGCCGTCGCCAGGCCGCCGTCGGCGAGCACCGCGACGCCCGCCGAGTCGTAACCCCGGTACTCCAGCCGGCGGAGGCCGGCGATGACCACATCGAGGGCGGACTGCCCTCCTACGTATCCCACGATCCCGCACATGCGCAGCAGCCTACGGTGTCCCCACGCGGTCTCCGCCGACGACCGGCCCGCGATATCCGGATCCGGGCACGTCCGGCGACGTGGTCCGGATCACCCCCGCCCAGCGGGGCGTTCGGGCGGCACGGGCAGACAA
>NZ_WMLF01000555.1 GCF_014156695.1 Streptomyces durbertensis
CCCCAAACCCGACCCGCTCACAACCGGCCACCCCGTTTCGGGGACCGCTTCGCGTCGGCTTCGGGCTCGCCACGCCGCCGGAAGCCGGAGGGGTTCCGCGGCCGCCGAGCGCGCGGCGCTACCCCGCGCGGCGGCGGGCCGCGGACGTCGGGGCGGGGACGCGCCGCCGGGCGGCGTACTCGGGGACGGTGCGCAGCGGCGGCCGTTCCACCGTGTCGACGGGGTGGGTGCGCGGGGAGAAGACGGCGGGCTCCGTTCGGGTGAACTGGGTGAGCGTCGCCCGGGTCAGCGGGGACCCCGGCAGCCGTTGGTGGGCGGTGCGGTAGATGGTGGCGGCCATCCGGCCGAGGGCCTGGCCGTCCTGGTTGCGGTGGCGCCGGACGCCGACGTCCACCTGGGCGAGCGCGTCGAGCCCGACGGCGTCGAGCGCGTCGACGAGCAGTGCCAGCTCCACGCCGTACCCGACGGGGAACGGCAGGCGTTCCAGCAGGGAGCGACGGGCCGCGTACTCCCCGCCGAGCGGCTGGACAAAACCGGCGAGTTTCGGCCAGTGCAGGTTGAGCAGGGGGCGGGCGACCAGCTCGGTGACCCGCCCGCCGCCGGCCGGCTCGCCGCCCAGCGGGCGGTCGTACATGGCCTTGACGAGTTGGACCCGTGGTTCGGTGAGCAGGGGGCCGACGATGCCGGAGACGAACGTCGGGTCGAACTCCCGCAGGTCGGCGTCGACGAAGCACACGATCTCGCCGTCGGTGACCAGCAGTGAGCGCCACAGCACCTCGCCCTTGCCGGGTACGGCCGGCAGCCGGGGGAGTATCTCGTCGCGGTGCACCACCTTGGCGCCGGCCGCCGCGGCGACGGCGGCCGTGTTGTCGGTGGAGCCGGAGTCGACGACAACCAGCTCGTCGACCAGCGGCACCTCGTCCGTCATGAGCGAGGCGCGGATCGCCGCGACGATCTGTCCGACCGTCGCCTCCTCGTTGAGGGCGGGCAGCACCACGCTGACCGTGCCGTGCTCGCCCGCCGCGCGCTTGGCGGCGAGCAGCGTCGGCAGCGGGCGCTGGGCGGCGGTCCAGGACCGCCGCTGGAGCCACGTTGCGACTTCTTCGAGCACCAGACGGTCTCCCTGTCTCGACGGTCGTCTCGGTGTTCGGACGACTCTCTCCACCGTTCGGGGTGTCGGTTACAGTCTTGAACAGCGCTCGGAACCTCGCCATGTCGGGGGGTCGCGCGCCGACAAACGCGTCGTCCCCGGCGACGCCATACCGCTCATCCAGAGGGGCAGAGGGAACGGCCCGTTGAAGCCCCGGCAACCCTCCCGCGCATTCACTTCGAGCGATTTCCGGTGGTACTCGCATTCTGAGTGACACCGGTCGAATCCGCAGAACCGGACACTTCGGGCGAAGCCAGCGTGGGGAAGGTGCCAATTCCGTCCCGTGACGAGATACGTCATTGGGGAAGATGAGGAGAAAGGGCCTCGCCTCCCATGGCTGTGCAGACAGTTGCAAGCTCCACCCCCGACCCGGCCTCCACCGGTGCCGACCAGGTCTCCCTGGGTCCGGCCGTCTCGCTCTCCTGCCGGGAGTGCGGGGAACGCGTACCGCTCGGCCCGAGTTTCGCCTGTACGGCGTGTTTCGGCCCGCTCGAAGTGGCGTACGACCTCCCGGTCGGGGATCCTGAGGCACTGCGGAAGCGCATCGAGTCCGGTCCGAACAGCATCTGGCGTTACGCTCCGCTGCTGCCCGTCCCCGAGGACGTGGCGGACAAGCCCAATCTCAACCCCGGCCTGACCAAGCTGGTCAAGGCCGACAACCTCGCCCGCGAGCTGGGGGTCACCGGCTCGCTGTACGTCAAGGACGACTCCGGCAACCCGACGCACTCCTTCAAGGACCGGGTCGTCGCCATCGCCGTCGAGGCCGCCCGCGCCTTCGGTTTCACCACGCTCTCCTGCTCCTCCACCGGCAACCTGGCCGGCGCGGTGGGGGCGGCCGCCGCCCGGGCGGGCCTGCGGTCGTGCGTCTTCATTCCGCACGACCTGGAGCAGGGCAAGGTCGTGATGGCCGCCGTCTACGGTGGCGACCTGGTCGGCATCGAGGGCACCTACGACGACGTCAACCGCTTCTGCAGCGAGCTGATCGGCGACCCGATCGGCGAGGGCTGGGGCTTTGTCAACGTCAACCTGCGGCCCTACTACGCCGAGGGCTCCAAGACGCTCGCCTACGAGATCTGCGAGCAGCTCGGCTGGCGGCTGCCGGACCAGATCGTCGTGCCGATCGCCTCCGGCTCCCAGCTGACGAAGATCGACAAGGGGCTGCGCGAGCTGATCGCGCTCGGGCTGGTCGAGGACCGCCCGTACAAGATCTTCGGCGCCCAGGCCGAGGGCTGCTCCCCGGTGTCGCAGGCCTTCAAGAACGGCCACGACGTGGTGCGTCCGGTGCGGCCTGACACCATCGCCAAGTCGCTGGCGATCGGCAACCCGGCGGACGGCCCGTACGTCCTGGACATCGCCCGCCGCACCGGCGGCGCGGTGGAGGACGTCGACGACGCCCGCGTCGTGGACGCGATCAAGCTGCTCGCCCGCACCGAGGGCATCTTCGCCGAGACCGCCGGCGGCGTGACCGTCGGCGTGACCAAGAAGCTGATCGACGACGGTCTGCTCGACCCGTCCCTGACGACGGTCGTGCTCAACACCGGAGACGGTCTGAAGACCCTCGACGCGGTGGCGCCGACGACCGGCCCGACCGCGATCATCCGTCCGAACCTGGACTCCTTCCGAGAGGCTGGCCTGGCATGAGTGTGAACGTCCGAATCCCGACCATCCTGCGCACCTACACCGGCGGCAGGTCCGAGGTGCCGGCCGAGGGCGCCACGCTGGCCGAGGTCATCGCGGACCTGGACAAGAACCACCAGGGCATCGGCGCCCGGGTGCTGGACGACACCGGCAAGCTGCGCCGCTTCGTCAACGTCTACGTCAACGACGACGACGTCCGCTTCGCCGAGGGCCTGCAGACGGCGACGCCGGACGGCGCCGGTGTGTCGATCATCCCGGCGGTGGCCGGCGGCTGAGGCAC
>NZ_WMLF01000556.1 GCF_014156695.1 Streptomyces durbertensis
CTATGCCGGTGCGCGATCTCGACGCGGCGCCGGGGTGCCCGCAAAGCTCCCCGCAGGCGGCGTTACCCACAACGCCGAGTCCGAGGGTGTGGGGGTTCGGAGCTCGGGCTAGATCCGGCCCGGCAGGGAACGGCCCGGCTGGGCGTGATCGGCATCGAAGCTGGAGATGCTTCCGTTGGAGCTGTAGTCCTTGGGCGCGAAGGGGCCGAGTCGGTTCGTGATCATGATCATGAACACGATGAAGCCGATGATGGTGATCACCGCCAGAGCAAGCCCCACCGGATTCTTCGTGTTGTAGTGGCCCGACGGAAGCATGATCGGCTCGTCGTCGCGGTCGCACCCACGGTTGGACGCCATGCGGTGATGGTAACAACGCATCGCTCGCGGCTAGTTGACCCGATTCCGGCCCCCACCTGGCCAGATGCGTCGAAACGCGTACGTTTCGCCAGGCAGCACCCGCCCCCGAGGCACAGCGCGCTATCCACGCCGGAAACGCGCGAAAGGCCCGAGCAGGCGACACCGAACGACATCGAGGCGTACACTTAGTCCATTGGTTAGTCCACTCCTCGCGCCCTCGGAGGCCGCTGTGGAAGCAGCCCGGCAGTACAACGTCCATGAGGCCAAGACGCACTTCTCCCGGATCCTTGAACAGGTCGCGACGGGAGACGAGGTGGTGATCAGCAAGGCGGGTGAGCCGGTGGCGAAGGTCGTGCCGCTGCGCCCGAAAGTGCAGCGGACCGGGCGGGGCTCCCTTCGCGGGCAGATCCAGATTGCCGAAGACTTCGACGAGCTGCCCGACGACATCGCCGACGCCTTCGGGATGCGCTGATGCGGCTCCTTCTCGACACACACGTGGTGCTTTGGTGGTTGGACGACTCAGCGGAGCTATCCGATGAGGTCAAGGAGTTGCTCGACACCGCGCCCGCCGTGTACCTCAGCGCGGTGTCCCCGTGGGAGATCGCGATCAAGCAGTCACTCGGCAAGCTCGCGGGGCCGGACGACCTCGCGGAGCGGGCTCGGGACAGCCAGTTCAGCCCGCTAGCGATTACGGCTGGGCACGCGGTGCGTGCGGGCCGGCTCCCGCTCATCCACCGAGACCCTTTCGATCGGGTTCTGGTGGCTCAGGCGCAGACCGAGGGGCTGACGCTGGTTACCCGGGACAAGTACATCCCGCAGTACGACGTGCGGGTCATGGCCGTGTGAGGTGAGCGTGCCGCCCGCGGGGCGGCGGGCGGCACGCCAGGCGTCAGAGCGAGAGGTCGGCGACCACCGGGGCGTGGTCGGAGGGGGACTTGCCCTTGCGGGCTTCGCGGTCGACGTAGGTGTCCTTGACGGCGGCGGTGAAGGGGGTGTTGCCGAGGATGTGGTCGATGCGCATGCCGCGGTTCTTGGGGAAGCAGAGCTGGCGGTAGTCCCAGAAGGTGAACGCCACGTCGTACTTCAGGGGGCGGGGGTCGAGCATGGTGAGGCCGGTGTCGGTGAGCGCGGTGAGCGCGTCGCGTTCGGGCTGGGAGACGTGGGTGGACTCCTGGAACTTGTCGATGTCCCAGACGTCGGCGTCGGTGGGGGCGATGTTGAAGTCGCCGAGGACGGCGTAGGGGGCGTCGTCGGTCATCTCGGCGGCGACGGTGTCGCGGAGGGCGGCGAGCCACTGGAGCTTGTAGGTGTAGTGGGGGCTGGTCAGTTCGCGGCCGTTGGGCACGTAGACGGACCAGACGCGGACGCCGCCGCAGGTGGCGCTGACCGCGCGGGGTTCGGCGACGCCCTCGAACTCGGGGACGGCGGTGAGCGCGGTGACCGGGTCGTCGAGGCCGACGCGGGAGAGGACGGCGACGCCGTTCCAGCGGCCGGCGGAGGTGAACGCGGCCTGGTAGCCGGCGTCGGCGAGGGCCTGCTCCGGGAACTGCTCGGGCGGGCACTTCAGCTCCTGGAGGCAGAGCACGTCGGTGTTGCTGGACTTCAGCCAGTCCAGCAGTCGCTCCAGGCGCGGGTTGATGCCGTTGATGTTCCAGGTGGCGATACGCATGGCGGGAAATCTACCGGTCAGACGGTGGTGGACTCGCCGGGGAGGAGGCGCCGGCGTTCCGCGTCCCCGATGCCGGGGCCGGTGGGGCCGAGCATGCGGCCGTAGATCGGGAAGGCGTTGTCGGAGAGCAGTCCGTCGTGCACGTCGTGGACGGTGCGGGGGGCGACCTCGCGGATGTAGTCGACGATCTCGGAGAACTTGCTCCACGGCGCCTGGAGCGGCACCAGCAGGGTCTCGACGGGGACGCCGGGGACGGTGAGGTTGTCGCCGGGGTGGAAGAGGGAGTCGTCGATCAGGTAGCCGACGTTGGTGACGCGCGGGATGTCGGGGTGGATGACGGCGTGCAGTTCGCCGTGGACCTGGACGTCGAAGCCGGCGGCCTCGAAGCGGTCGCCGTGGCCGACGGTGTGGACGCGGCCGGGGTAGGCGGGGGCGAGCTGGTCGGCGACGGCGCGCAGCGTCCACAGTTCGGCGGCGGGGTTGGTGTCCAGGACGGCGCGGAGGTGGCCCTCGTCGAAGTGGTCGGGGTGTTCGTGGGTGACGAGGAGGGCGTCCGCGCCGTGCGCCGCGCCCGGTTCGGTGAAACCGCCGGGGTCGATGACCAGCGTGCGGCCCTCCTTGTAGAGGCGGACGCAGGCGTGGCCCTGCTTGGTGAGGAGCGTGGCGGGCTCGGTCATGCCGGTCATTGTGCTACGCCTCGGGGGTCGTTTCCTCGCGGACGACACGCTGGGCGACGCGGAACGCGGCGTCGGCGGTGGGCAGCCCCTGGTAGACGGCGGTGTGCAGCAGCACCTCGCGGATCTCGGCGGGGGTGAGGCCGTTGCGCAGGGCGGCGCGGGTGTGGTCGGCGAGGGCGTCGAGCTGGCCGGCGGCGGCGAGCGTGGCGAGGGTGGCGACCGAGCGGGTGCGGCGGTCCAGGCCGGGCCGGGACCACAGGGCGCCCCACTCGGTCTCGGTGAGCAGTCGCTGGAAGTGGGCGGCGAAGTCGTCGGTGAAGTTGTCGGTGTCGGCGGCGGCGCGGTCGACG
>NZ_WMLF01000557.1 GCF_014156695.1 Streptomyces durbertensis
TCGCGGGCCTGCTCGGCGCAGCGGACCGTGTCGCGGCGGGCCTGCGCCAGCGCCTCGTGGGCGCGGAGTCCGGCCAGCGCGTCGGCGAGGCGGCTGTCGTCGTGGAGGTCGCCTTCGACCAGTTCCAGCAGGGCGCGGTCCTCGGCGGAGCCGCTTCGCTCGGCGAGGGTGCGCAGGTGGAGGACGGGGAGGGTGGCGACGCCCTCGCGGAGGTCGGTGCCGGGGGTCTTGCCGGACTCGTTGCTGTCGCTGGCGATGTCGAGGACGTCGTCGGCGAGCTGGAAGGCGGTGCCGATGCGCTCGCCGTAGCGGGTGAAGGTGGCGACGGTCTCGCGGTCGGCGCCGGCGAGCAGCGCGCCGAGGCGGCCGGAGACGGCGATGAGGGAGCCGGTCTTGCCGGAGATGACCTCGAGGTAGTGGTCGATGGGGTCCTGGCCGTCGCGGGGGCCGATGGTCTCCAGGATCTGGCCGCTCACGAGGCGTTCGAACGCCTCGGACTGGATGGCCACGGCCTCGGTGCCCAGGTCGGAGAGCACGTGGGAGGCGCGGGAGAAGAGGAAGTCGCCGGTGAGGACGGCGATGGAGTTGTCCCAGTTGGCGTTGGCGCTGGGGACGCCGCGGCGGACGTCGGCCTCGTCCATGACGTCGTCGTGGTAGAGCGTCGCGAGGTGGGTCAGTTCGACGACGATGGCGGAGGGCACGACGCCGGGGGCGTGCGGGTCGCCGAACTGGGCGGCGAGCAGCGCCAGGAGGGGGCGGAAGCGCTTGCCGCCGGCGTGGACGAGGTGCTGGGCGGCTTCGGTGATGAACGGGACGTCGCTTTTGGTGGCGGCCAGGAGGCCCTCCTCCACGGCGGCCAGGCCGGCCAGGATGTCGGCTTCCAGAGCCGCGTCCCGCACGCTCAGCCCGAAGGGCCCGACGACGGTCACTGGATTCTCCTGTCTGCGGACGAACGTTCAGCTGGTCAGCGCGTCACTGCGCCGCAATGTTCACCAATACGGGCAGGGTAACGGGTCACGTGTGGATCACGTGCGGCGCGTCCCTCGATAGCCTGTTCGCAGTCCCGACCGGCGACGACCTCGAAGGCGAGGGCATCACCCCATGTCAGCAGCCAACCCGCTCATTGTCCCCGAACACGATCATTTCGGGCGCAACAACCTCCCCTACGGGGTGTTCAGCACGGCGGACGACGCGGACCGTCGTCGGCTGGGCGTGCGCTACGGCGATCACGTGCTGGATCTGGGCGCAGCCGCCCGCGCGCTCGGTTCCGCGCACGCGGACCTGCTCTCCGCGCCGAACCTGAACCCGCTGCTGGCCGCCGGCCGGCCGGTGTGGTCGGAGGTCCGCGCGGAGCTCCGGCGCTGGCTCGATCCGGACGCGGGCGAGCGGACGCACGCCGTGCTGGCGCCGCTGCTGCTGCCGCTGTCCCGGGTGGCGCTGCACCTGCCGTTCGAGGTGGCGGACTACGTCGACTTCTACGCGAGCGAGCACCACGCGACCAACGTCGGCCGGCTGTTCCGCCCGAACGGCGACCCGCTGACCCCGAACTGGAAGCACCTGCCGATCGGCTATCACGGCCGCGCCGGCACGGTGGTGGTGTCGGGGACGCCGGTCGTGCGCCCGTTGGGGCAGCGGAAGGCGCCGGACGAGGACGCACCGTCGTTCGGCCCGTCGCGCCGGCTGGACATCGAGGCGGAGGTCGGCTTTGTCGTCGGCACGCCGACGCGGCTGGGCGAGCCGGTGCCGCAGTCGGCGTTCCGGGACCACGTGTTCGGCGTGTGCCTGGTCAACGACTGGTCGGCGCGCGACGTCCAGGCGTGGGAGTACGTGCCGCTGGGCCCGTTCCTCGGCAAGTCGTTCGCAACGTCGGTGTCGGCGTGGATCACGCCGCTGGACGCGCTGGACGCCGCGCGGACCAGTCCGCCGCCGCGCACCCACACGCTGCTGCCGTACCTGGACGACACGGACGGCGGGATCGAGCCGGGCGGCTTCGACGTGCGGATCACCGTCTCGATCAACGGCGAGGTCGTCTCCGAGCCGCCGTTCGGCGCGATGTACTGGACGGCCGCGCAGCAGCTCGCGCACATGACGGTCAACGGCGCGTCGCTGCGCACGGGTGACTTCTACGCCTCGGGCACGGTCTCCGGTCCGGAGAAGCACCAGCGCGGCTGCCTGCTGGAGCTGACGTGGGGCGGCCGGGAGCCGCTGAAGCTGCCCGAGGGCGAGCGGACGTTCCTGGAGGACGGCGACGAGGTGACGCTGACGGCCTGGGCGCCTGGCCCGGACGGCGAGCGGATCGGCCTGGGCGAGGTCGTCGGCCGGATCGTCGGCTGAGCCCCGTCCGGCGGAGCCGGAGCCGGACTTGAACCGGCACGGGGGCGGTGTGCCAAGTCCTACCGCCCCCGTGCCGCCGCGCGGGCGTCGAAGATCCACCTGGTGGACCGGCGACTGCTAGCTTGGCGGGGGTTCATCCGACGACGGAGGAGAAGCACGTGCGCACGTCAGCGCGAATCACGGGGGCGGCTGCCGCGATGTTGGCAGCCGCGCTGCTCGTGAGCGGTTGCGGTAGCGGTTCCGACGACAGTGAAAAGAACGACAAGCCGGCCGACCAGGCCCAGACCGGCGGCACCGAGGGCGGGGACGGCGGCGACGGTCCCGACGCGAAGCCCGGCACGGTGCAGGGCATCTGGACGGCGAAGGTGGACGGCAAGGACGTCGTGCTGACCGTTGTCGGCGACGGGGTGAGCATGGTGCGGGACGAGGCGATCTGCAGCGGTCGTCTCACCGACGCCGGCACGCCGACGATGACCCTCAAGTGCCCGGGCGGCAAGGGCGAGGACCGTACGAACGGCAGCGTCGACAAGGTCGAGGCGAAGTCGATGACCGTCACCTGGAACGGCGGCGACACCGACACGTTCGTGAAGACGGCCGAGGCGCCGTCGGACATCCCGACGGACCTGGGTGACCTGGAGAAGCTGATCCCGCAGGGCTGAAGGCACTCACATGCAAGCGGCGGGGCCGGTCACGCGTATCG
>NZ_WMLF01000558.1 GCF_014156695.1 Streptomyces durbertensis
CACCAGGTCCCCCGCCCGCAGAATCGCCGCGACGTCCCGCCCGAGCTGTCGCATCTCCTCTGGCGTACTGACCGTGATACGGGTGTGCATGCCAGCGATGCTAATGCGTCCGGGCAGTACTCAGCGCCGATCAGCGCCGGCGGGCGGAACGGCGACCGGTCGGCGCGGTGGCCGCCGCGAGCAGCCCGAGCAGACGTTCGTTGAGCAGCTCGGGGCGTTCGAGCATCAGCAGATGCCCCGTCTCCGGCACGATCTCCAGCCGGGACTCCGGCAGCGCGGCGGCGATCGCCTCGCTGTGCGCCTGCGGGGTCAGCAGGTCCCGGTCGCCGGCGATCACCAGAGCCGGGCAGTGCGCGAACGCGGCCAGCGCCTCCCGCTTCTCGTGCGCGTGGAACGCCGGGTAGAACTCGGCGACGACGTCGATCGGGGTCGACTCGATGAGCCGCTCCGCGAACCGGGCCACCGCCGGATCGACCGACCCGGTGTCCCCGAAGCTGTAGTGCTTGACCAGGCCCGCGAGCAGGTCGGCGGTGGCCGCGCGGCCCCGCTCGACCAGCGCGCTGTGCGAGGCGAGCGCCTTCAGCACGCCCGGCACGAACCGGCGCAGCACGGTGACACCGGCCGCCGGCAGCCCGTACGTCACCTCGCCGAGCCCGCCCGCCGACGTGCCCACGAAGGCCGCGCCGACCACCCGTTCGGCGACCTCCTCCGGGTACTGCGCCGCCAACGCCATCATCGTCATTCCACCCATCGAGTGACCGACGAGGATCAGCGGGCCCTCCGGCGCCGCCGCGTCCAGCACCGCCTTGAGGTCCCGCCCGAGGCGCTCGATGCTGACGGGGGTGGTGCCGTCGGTGGCCAGGTGGGCACGACCCCGCTCGCTGCGGCCGTGGCTCCGCTGGTCCCAGTACACAGCCCGCACCCCGGGCAGCTCCCGCAGCGCGGCCCTCTGGAAGTGCCACGCGTCCTGCGTGAGGCAGTAGCCGTGGCTGAACACCACCGTCAGCGGGGCGCGCGTCCTGCCGCCGCCCCGCAGCGCCTTGCCGAGCCGGGACCGGGTGTCGGCGGGCTTGTCGCCCGACGGCTCCGCCGGCTCGTCGATCTCGTAGTGCAGTTCGGTGCCGTCGTCGGCGACGGCCGTGCCCGGCGTGCCGCGCAGCGTCCCGTACGGCCCGGCGGCGTCGAGCGCCAGGCGGGCGCGGCGGCGCACCGACCTGTGCACGGTCAGCCGTTCCACGGCGACGCCCGCCGCCACCACACCCAGCGCGGCGCCGGCCAGTCCCGCCCGACGCCCCCAGCCGTGCTCCGTCACCGCTGCTCCCCCACCCTCTCCGGGCTCCGTCTCCGTCTTACCGCAGCGAGCCCTCAGGCTCCGAGGTGGACCCGCGGGACGCGGGGCCCGATCCGGGTCACTATCTCGTACCCGATCGTGCCGACCGCGCGCGCCCAGTCCTCGGCGGTGGGTTCGCCCCGGTCGCCGGGACCGAACAGCACGGCCTCGTCGCCGGCCTCGGCCGTGTCGCCGCCGAGGTCGACGACAAACTGGTCCATCGCCACGCGGCCCGCCACCGTGCGCCACTTCCCGGCGACCAGAACCGGGCCGCAGCCCGAGCCGTGCCGGGGCACGCCGTCGGCGTACCCGGCGGGGACAAGCGCGAGCGTCGTCTCGCCGGGAGTGGTGTAGTGATGTCCGTAGGACACCCCGTGGCCGCCCGGCACCCGCTTGACGCTGGCCAGGGCGGCGCTGAGCGTCATCGCCGGACGCAGCCCGAAGTCCGCCGGCACGCCCAGCTCGGGCGACGGCGACAGGCCGTAGACCGAGACACCCGCCCGCACCAGGTCGAAGTGGGACTGCGGCAGGGTGAGCGCGGCGGCCGAGTTCGCCATGTGCCGCACCTCGGGACGCAGTCCGGCCGCCTCGGCCACCGCCAGGGCGTCCCGGTACACGGCCAGTTGAGCCTCGATGGAGGGGTGCCCGGGTTCGTCGGCGCAGGCGAAGTGGGACCAGATCCCGGTCACGCGGAGCGCGCCCGAGGACTCGGCGGCACGGGCGGCGTCGACCAGTTCCCGCCAGTCGGCGGGCTGGCAACCGTTCCGGCCCAGACCGGTGTCCACCTTGAGCTGCACCCGGGCCTGGCGGCCCGCGGCCGCCGCCGCCGCGACGATCTCGCGCAGCGCCCACAGCCCGCTCGCCGACACGTCCACGTCCGCCTCGATGGCCTGCTTCCACGGCCCGCCGGGCGTCCACAGCCAGGCCAGTACGCGGCCGGTGTCGCCGGCGGCGCGCAGCGCCAGCGCCTCCTCCGGCGTGGCGGTACCGAGCCAGCTCGCGCCCGCCTCCCGGGCGGCGCGGGCGCACGGCACCATGCCGTGGCCGTAGGCGTCGGACTTCACGACGGCCATCAGCTCCGCGCCGGCGGCCGCCCGGGCACGGAGCGCGCGGACGTTGGCGCGGACGGCGTCCAGGTCGACGACCGCGCGGACGCGCGGAGGCAGGTGCGGTGGTGCGGTGTTCACCGCCCCAGTGTCGCAGCCCCGCCGCCGAGCGCCGCCCCTCCGTCCGCGAACCCCGCCGCGCGCCTCCCCGGAGGCGCGTGATCACCTGCGGCGGCACTGTCCGCAGCGGCACGGCCGCCGGTCGGTGTCACGGCCCGGCGGCACGCCCCGGACCCAACCCGGCTTCCGCCTCGGCGTTCGTGTGGATCTCCCGGATCTCCCCGACCGCGTCCGTCGGATCCTCGACCCCGGCGCTCACGAGCTCTTCAAGGTGACGCAGGCGAGCGGCCCGTGCGGGGTAGCGCTGGATCGCCACGTACACGGCCCAGATGTGGACGAAGCTCCGAAGCGGGGCCACCGAGCCGACCTGCTGGGCGCTGGTGCTCACCTCGACCAGGTGTCGGAGGAAGTCCTGCACCCGGCTGGGCGTCACCTCCGCGACCGCTGCCAGCAGCCCGGCAGGGGTGAGCGGAGGCATGGGGAGGACCGGCTTGCCGGCTCGGAGGTTCGGCTGTGGGGGCGGTTG
>NZ_WMLF01000559.1 GCF_014156695.1 Streptomyces durbertensis
GGCCAGGGCGCGGTCGAGGTCGGCGCGGGCGGCCGGTGCCACGGCCAGCACGCCCGGCAGCGCGGCAGCGGGCGGGCGGGTGTCGAGGAGGGCGAGGCGCAGGCTGTGGCGGTGGCCGACAAAGCGGCTGTCGATCAGGGCCACCCGCTCCTCGGCGCCGACCTCGGCGACCAGTTCCGGCAGTCGGTCCAGCCGGTCGGCCGCACCGACCCGGTAGCCGAGCGCCCGGAGGGTGCGGGCGAGCGCGGGGTCGTCGGGTAGGCCTGAGGTCAGGATGGCGGTCGGCAGCGGAACCACTCCTCGGCGGACGTCGGCGTTCGCGTGTGTGGAGCTCGGGTGTCGCCCGAGGCTAACGGATACGGAACGACACGTTCCGTATCTCCCGGGCGTCTGCCCCCTTCTTGATCGTCGACTCCTCCCCGCGACTCCCGGGCACCCCGGCAGTCGACCCTCTCCGCATCCCGACCACGGACCGTACAGCCCTGACCTGCGGGAAGAATGCGCAGGTCAGAGCACACGACAACGGTGTTCAGTGTCGCGTTGCTTATACCCCCCACCCGTAGTTCACTTGGCAGTCGGCAGGACAGGAGCAGGGGCACTGACGGCACTGACCAGGGCCACGACACGCCGGCGACACACCGGCGCACAGGGGAGGAACTCCATGGGTGCGGGCCACCACCACGGCGGGCCACCACCGGCCGCGAGCACGGGCACCGCCGCCGCCGCGTACGTCGGCCGGCTGAGGATCGCGCTGGGCATCGCGCTGGCGCTGCTGGCCGCCGAGGCGATCGGCGCCTGGCTGACGGGGTCGCTGGCGCTGCTGGCGGACGCCGGCCACGTGGCCACCGACGTGGTGGGCGTGGGCATGGCGCTGACGGCCATCCACTTCGCGAACCGGCCGGCCGGACGCGGCCGCACCTTCGGGCTGGCCCGGATGGAGATACTCGCGGCGCTGCTCAACTGCCTGCTGCTGCTCGGCGTCGGCGGCTACATCCTGGTGGAGGCGATCGACCGGCTGCGGAACCCGGTGGAGGTCCCGGGCGGCCTGACGATCGTCTTCGGTCTGGCCGGTCTGGCGCTCAACCTGTGCTCGCTGGCGCTGCTGATGCGCGGCCAGCGGGAGAGCCTGAACGTGCGCGGAGCCTTCCTCGAGGTGCTGGCCGACGCGCTGGGCTCGCTCGCGGTGGTGGTGGCGGCGCTGGTCATCCTCACGACGGGGTGGAAGCAGGCCGACCCGGTGGCGTCCCTGCTGATCGCGGTCATGATCGTCCCACGTACGCTGAAGCTCGCCAAGGAGGCCGTGGAGGTGCTGTTGGAGGCGGCTCCGAAGGGCGTCGACGTCGACGAGGTCCGCGCGCACATCCTGGCCGTGCCCGGCGTGGAGGAGGTGCACGACCTGCACGTGTGGACGATCACCTCGGGGATGCCGGTGCTCAGCGCCCACGTGGTGGTCGAACGCGGGACACTGGACTCGGTGGGCCACGAGCGCGTGCTGCGCGACCTGCGCGCCTGCCTCGGCGAGCACTTCGACGTCGAACACTGCACGTTCCAGCTCGAACCGCACGGCCACGCCCGCCACGAGGTGGGAGTCTGCCACTGATCAGGGGTAGTACTCCCGGGTCGGTGAGACTGACGAGGAGAGGACACAGGGAGCAGATGGCACAGACCGCGACCGCCCCGATCATGCTGGAACTGGTCGACGAGGACGGCAGCACCATAGGCACGGCGGAGAAGCTGTCCGCGCACCAGGCTCCGGGGCGGCTGCACCGCGCGTTCTCGGTGTTCCTCTTCGACGGTCGCGGAAGGCTGCTGATCCAGCGCCGGGCGTGGGAGAAGTACCACTCCCCCGGTGTGTGGTCCAACTCCTGCTGCGGCCACCCGTACCCGGGTGAGGCCCCGTTCGCGGCGGCGACGCGGCGCATCGGCGAGGAGCTGGGGGTGGCGCCCGCGCTGCTGCGGGAGGCCGGCACGGTCCGCTACAACCACCCCGACCCGGTCTCCGGACTGGTCGAGCAGGAGTTCAACCACCTGTTCGTGGGTCTGGTGGAGGCGCCGGTGCGGCCGGTTCCCGAGGAGGTGGCCGAGGTCGCCTTCGTCAGCGGCGCGGAACTGCTGGAGCGGCACGCGAAGGACGCGTTCTCGGTGTGGTTCATGACGGTGCTGGACGCGGCGCGGCCGGCGATCCGGGAGGTGACCCCGGCGGACGCCGGCTGGTGACCCGGTGACCCGCCCGGCGTGCCGTCCTCGGGCGGCGGGCCGGGCGGTGTCGCTTCCGGCGCCCGGGGTGTCCGTTCAGGGCGGGAGCCTCTTCGTCCGCTCAGCGGTGCGGCAGCGGGAGGGCGGCCCAGACGATCTTTCCGCCGGCGGCGGTCTGCTCGACGTCGCAGGTGCCGCCCCACTCGGCCACCACCGCCTTCACCAGCAGCAGTCCGCGCCCGCCGGTGTGCTCGCTGTCCGGGTCGGCCTCCAGGGCCCTGGGACGGTAGGGGTGGCCGTCCTCCACGGACAGCCGCACCCAGCCCTGACGCAGCGCCACCTCCACACCGATCTGCGGGGAGAGCAGCGCGGCGTGCCGTACCGCGTTGGTCACCAGTTCGGAGGTGATCAGCAGCAGCCCGGCCAGTTGCTCGTCTCCGAGCGGGGCGCGCTGGCGGCGGACGAGGTCACGCACGGCGTGCCGGGCCTGCGGCACCGCGGAGTCCACCGCCTGGGCGGTGAAGCGCCAGACGCCCTCGTAGGGAACCGCCCGGGGTACGGACGGCTCCGACAGCGGTGCACCGCGGCTTTCCATGGTGTCCGGCACCAACTCTCGCTCACCTGCGGCTCATGGGCCTGCCAGCACGCTTGTTGACAGACCGCCTATCACCTTCGAGTGTTGGTTTCCCGTTGCACCTACGGGCCGCCTGACACAAACTGGCCGAGGCTTGCGCGGTTTCCGATTGCTTCTGATCGCTTTGACTATGTCTCCGGCCTGTTCCGCTCGTCCTGCGACGCGCCCTCACCCCCGGCC
>NZ_WMLF01000056.1 GCF_014156695.1 Streptomyces durbertensis
GCACCACCAGGTCGACCGAACCCATGTCGATGCCGAGCTCCAGGCTGGACGTCGCCACCACCGCCGGCAGCAGACCCGACTTCAACTGCTCCTCGACCTGGGCGCGCTGCTCCTTGGAGACCGAGCCGTGGTGGGCGCGGGCCAGCACCGCCGGGGCCCCCGACCCGGCGCCCGAGCCGCCCATCAGCTCGGCCGGGCCGTGCACCTCGGGCAGCGACTCGCCGGTGGCCCGTTCGTGGGCGATCTCGTTCAGCCGGTTGCACAGCCGCTCGGCCAGCCGGCGGGAGTTCACAAAAACGATCGTCGAGCGGTGCGCCTGCACCAGGTCGGTGATGCGCTCCTCCACCGAGGGCCAGATCGAGGGCTTCCCCCCATCCGCCGCCCCGGCGGCGTCGGCCACCGGCGAGCCGCCCAGCTCGCCCATGTCCTCGACGGGGACGACCACGCGCAGGTCGAACCGCTTGTCGGCGGGCGGCTGCACCACCCGGGCCGACCGCCGCGGCGAGAGGAACCGCGCCACCTCGGCCACCGGCCGGACGGTGGCCGACAGACCGATCCGCCGTGCGGGCCGGTCCAGCAGCTCGTCCAGCCGCTCCAGCGACAGCGCCAGGTGCGCGCCGCGCTTTGTGCCCGCGACGGCGTGCACCTCGTCGAGGATGACCGTCTCCACACCGCGCAGCGACTCCCGAGCCGCGGACGTGAGCATCAGGAACAGCGACTCGGGCGTGGTGATGAGGATGTCCGGGGGGCGACGGGCGATCGACCGGCGCTCGACCGCCGGGGTGTCCCCGGAGCGGATCGCCACCCGCACGTCCGGCTCGGGCTGCCCCAGCCGCGCCGCCTCCTGCCGGATGCCGGTGAGCGGACTGCGCAGGTTCCGCTCGACGTCCACCGCGAGCGCCTTGAGCGGGGACACGTACAGCACCCGGCAGCGGCGCAGCGGGTCGGCCGGCGGCGGCTGCGAGGCCAGCCGGTCCAGGGAGGCGAGGAACGCGGCCAGCGTCTTGCCGGAGCCGGTGGGCGCGACGACCAGGACGTCCGTCTCCTCCGCGAGGGCGCTCCAGGCCCCCTCCTGGGCCGCCGTGGGCGCGCTGAACGCCGACGAGAACCAGGAACGGGTGGCGGGGGAGAAGGCGTCGAGCGGCCGTGCGGGAGCCATGTCCCCCATCGTGCACCCCGCCACCGACAATCGGCCCGACGGCCCGCCCCGCGTGTGGTCCGGTCCGGTCCGCCGGCCGGGACGCCCCCCGGCCACGTGCGGCGACGACGCAGAATGAGACCGTGGAACCACCGAGTACCGACGCCTCGGTCGGCGAATGGGCCCGGCACTGGCAGGACGCACGACTGCCCGGCATCGACCTGCTGCGCGCCCACTACGTCCGGCAGACCTTCCCCCGCCACGCCCACGAGGGCTACACACTCGGCGCCGTCACCGGCGGAGTGGAGGAGGTGGGGCTGCCCGGCGGAGTCGAGCGGGTGGGCGGCGGCGGACTGGTGATGATCAACCCGGAGGTGGCGCACACCGCCCGGGCCGGCGCGCCGCAGGGCTGGACGTACGCCACGCTCTACCCGACCACCGGACTCGTCGACGAGATCGCGGCGGAGACCACCACACTGCGCGGCACCCCCGCCTTCACCGAGCAGACCGTCGTCGACCCCCGCTCCTGCCGCCTGGTCGACGCCGTCCACCAGGCGATCGAGGCGGGCAACGCCCTGGCCGCCGACAGCCTGCTGCGCACGGTGCTCGCCCTGCTGCTGAACCGCCACGGCGGGGTGCTGCCGACCCGCCCGATCCGCTCGGCCGGCGCGCTGCGGGCCGACGCCGCCCGGCGCATCCTCACCGAACGGCTCGCCGACCCGCCCACGCTCGCCGAGCTGGCCGAGGAACTGGGCACCAGCCCGTTCGCCCTCTCCCGGGCCTTCCGTGACCGCCACGGCCAGCCGCCGCACGGCTGGCTCACCGACGCCCGGGTACGCAGGGCACGGCGGCTGCTGGAGGCCGGCACGCCCCCGGCCGAGGCGGCCACCGCCGTCGGATTCACCGACCAGGCACACCTCGGGCGCCACTTCCGCCGCATCGTCGGCGTCCCGCCCGGCGCCTACCAGCGGGAACGCCTCCCGCACGGGGGCGCAAGAACGTACAAGACGAGGACCACACCGGCTCCCTAGCGTGATCGGCATGAACGCCAGCGCGATACCCGCCCCCGACGAGGCACCGGAGGCGCCCCCGTCCGCGAACCCGGCCGCACCCGCCACAGGGGTGACGTCTCCCCCGGAGACCGCGCCTCCCGACGACCGCAAGGTGGTCCGGGACTCGTTGGGCGTCGGCGTCGCCGTCGGACTCTCCGGCTTCGCCTTCGGCGTGACCGCGTCGGGCGCCGGACTGAGCGTCGCCCAGACGTGCGCGCTCAGCCTTCTTGTCTTCACCGGCGCCTCGCAGTTCGCGCTGGTCGGCGCGCTGGCGGCCGGCGGCAATCCGCTCACGGCGGCGGCCGGCGCCTTCTTCCTCGGCGTGCGCAACGCCTTCTACGGACTGCGGCTCGGTCAACTGCTGCGGGTGCCGTGGCGGGTACGCCCGCTGGCGGCGCACTGGATCATCGACGAGACGGCGGCGGTCGCCCTCGCCCAGGACAACCGGCGCGCCGCACGGCTGGGCTTCACCGTCACCGGAGCCGCCGTCTACCTGCTGTGGAACCTGACGACCCTGCTGGGCGCGCTCGGTGCCGGAGCGCTGGGCGACCCCCGGGCCTGGGGGCTGGACGCGGCCGGGCCCGCGGTGTTCCTGGCCCTGCTCGGGCCGATGCTGCGCACCTCCGCGGAACGGGCGACCGCGGTGCTGGCGGTGCTGCTCGCGATGGCGCTGCTCCCCGTGCTGCCCGCCGGACTGCCCGTGTTGCTCGCGGCGCTCGCCGCGCCCACCGTGCTGCTGCTCGACGGGCTGCGCAGCCGGTCGAAGGAGGCACGGCGGGGCGGCCGCGGGACGCGCCGGACGGGCGACGGTCGGAGAACGGGCGAGGAACGGCGAACGGGTGAGGGGGAGCGGTGACGGTCTGGGTCGCGATCGGGCTGACGGCGGTCGGCTGCTACCTGGTGAAACTGCTGGGACTCGCGGTGCCGGCGGGCGTCCTGGAGCGGCCGGTGCTGCGGCGCTTGGCCGTGCTGCTGCCGGTGGCGCTGCTCGCGGCGCTGACCGCCGTCCAGACCTTCGGCACCGAGCACGGTTCCCTCGCCCTCGACGCCAGGGCCGGCGGGTTGGCCGCGGCGGGCGTGGCGCTGCTGCTCCGGGCGCCGTTCCTCGTGGTGATCGCCGCGGCGGTGGCGGTCACCGCCGTACTGCGGGTGCTGGGCGGCTGAGGCACACCCGAGGGAGAGCCGGGGGGTCGGCCGACCGCCCGGACCGGTACGCCCGGCGGTCCGGGATACTTGGTGGCATGCGGCTGACGGATTTCTGGGAGCGGATGGCGGTGCACTTCGGCGCTTCGTACGCCGACTCCTTCGCACGGGACCACGTGATGTCCGAACTCGGCGGGCGGACCGTGTACGAGGCGCTGGAGGCCGGCTGGGAGGCCAAGCGGGTGTGGCGCGCGGTCTGCGTGGCGGTGGACGTCCCCGCCGAGCGCCGCTGAGCGACGTACGACGTGTGGTGCGTCACCGTCCCGGTCGCGTCAACTCGACACCCACCGCCTCATCCCTTCGGGTGGCGGACTGTGTCGACTGTGCCCGAGTGGCGCCCCTGCTCGTGCCCTGACCTGCGGTTTCTTGCTCATGCGTAGGTTGTCCACAGGTGCCGCGGCGTGACTTGACACAAAAATCGAACATGGATTCCCATGGTGGGGTCGGAGGCGGCCGGGAAGGCGCCGACGGACCGATTGTCAGTGGCAGCCGCTAGCGTCTCGGACGTGAAGCGATCGACTCAAGCAAACCGGGTGGCACCCATGGCAGGAACCGACCGCGAGAAGGCGCTCGACGCCGCACTCGCGCAGATTGAGAGGCAGTTCGGGAAGGGCGCGGTGATGCGCCTCGGCGAGCGGCCGGACGAGCCGATCGAGGTCATTCCCACCGGGTCGACCGCGCTCGACGTGGCGCTCGGCGTGGGCGGGCTGCCGCGTGGCCGGGTCGTCGAGGTCTACGGCCCGGAGTCCTCCGGCAAGACGACCCTGACGCTCCACGCGGTGGCGAACGCGCAGCGCATGGGCGGCACGGTGGCCTTCGTCGACGCGGAGCACGCGCTGGATCCCGAGTACGCCAAGAAGCTCGGCGTCGACGTGGACCAGCTGATCCTCTCGCAGCCCGACAACGGCGAGCAGGCGCTGGAGATCACGGACATGCTGATCAGGTCCGGTGCGCTCGACCTGATCGTGATCGACTCGGTGGCGGCGCTGGTGCCCCGCGCCGAGATCGAGGGCGAGATGGGCGACTCCCACGTGGGTCTCCAGGCCCGGCTGATGAGCCAGGCGCTCCGCAAGATCACCGGCGCGCTGCACCAGTCCAAGACGACCGCGATCTTCATCAACCAGCTCCGCGAGAAGGTCGGCGTCATGTTCGGCTCGCCGGAGACGACCACCGGTGGCCGCGCGCTGAAGTTCTACGCCTCCGTCCGGCTGGACATCCGGCGGATCGAGACGTTGAAGGACGGCACGGACGCGGTCGGCAACCGCACCCGGGTGAAGGTCGTGAAGAACAAGGTCGCCCCGCCCTTCAAGCAGGCGGAGTTCGACATCCTCTACGGTCTGGGCATCAGCCGTGAGGGCGGCCTGATCGACATGGGCGTGGAGCACGGCTTCATCCGCAAGTCCGGTGCCTGGTACACCTACGAGGGCGACCAGCTCGGCCAGGGCAAGGAGAACGCCCGCAACTTCCTCCGCGACAACCCCGATCTCGCCAACGAGATCGAGAAGAAGATCAAGGAGAAGCTCGGTATCGGCCCGAAGACGGAGTCACCGGAGAAGGAGCCGGGCACCGACGCCGCCGGTCCGGTGGCGGCCGAGGCCGCTCCGGCGAAGGCCGCCCCCGCCGCCACCAAGGCGAAGGCGGTCAAGGCCACCGCGGCCAAGAGCTGATCGATGACCCGGCGCACCGAGTGGCCGACCAGCGGCGCGGCGGCTGAAGACGGCGGTGGCCTCGATCCGTCGAGGGCCGGAGAGGGGCCACCGCGCCCGCAGCAGAAGCGCCGGGGCGGATCGTCCGCTCCGGCGGAGGACACGACCGCCGATCCGGTCGAACGGGCCAGGGCCATCTGCCTGCGGCTGCTGACCGGTACGCCGCGCACCCGGCAGCAGCTCGCCGAAGCGCTGCGCAAACGGGAGGTGCCCGACGAAGCGGCGGAAGAGGTGCTGTCCCGTCTTGAGGCGGTCGGACTGATCGACGACAGCGCCTTCGCCCAGGCATGGGTCGACTCCCGGCACCACAGCCGGGGGTTGGCCGGGCGGGCCCTCGCCCGGGAGCTGCGCGGCAAGGGCGTGGAGTCGGAGGTGGTCGAGGAGGCCGTCGGCCGACTGGACGCCGAGCAGGAGGAGCACAGGGCCAGGGAGCTGGTCGAGCGGCGGCTCCCGGCCACGCGCGGGCTGGCGACCGACAAGCGGCTACGGCGGCTTGTCGGGATGCTCGCCCGCAAGGGCTACCCGCAGGGCCTGGCGGTCCGGGTGGTCAGGGAAGCGCTGGCGGCGGAGGGCGAGGCCGCCGACTTCCTGGAGGAGTACCTTCCGGAGGGCTGACCGGACCGCCGCCGGCGCCGGAGTGAGCCGACAAAGCCGGGAGCACGGGCGGAAGACCGAGCCCTGTACGCCCGCCGGCGGCTCGCGGGTGTCAGCGCCGGGGCCGCTGTGGGGCGGTCGCCTCCTCCAGGGTCACCGGCAGGGTGCGGGGACCGCGCACCAGAAGGCCGGGCCGGTAGGGGAGTTCCTCCGGCGCGGCGGCCAACCGGAGGCCGGGCAGCGCCTCGAAGAGCGAGGGCAGGGCGATACGTGCCTCCAAGCGGGCCAGGCGCGCGCCCAGGCAGTAGTGCGGGCCGTGCCCGAAAGCCAGGTGGGGAGCGGCGCGCCCGTCCCGGTCCGGCAGGTACCGCGCGGGGCGGAACGCGTCGGGGTCCGGGTACCGCTGGGGATCGCGGCTCGCGGCGGCGAGTACCACCAGCACCGAGGACTCCGCGGGGATGACGGTGCCGTCGGGCAGCGTGACCGCCTCGGTCGTCCGACGCCAGGTGGTGCCCTCAAGCGGGCTGGCGTGGCGCAGCGTCTCCTCGATGACCGCGTCCCAGCGGCCGCCGGCCCGGTCCGCCTGGCCGGCCTGGGCGGCTTGGTCCGCCTGGGCGGCCGACAGCTCCTCGGGATGCTGGAGGAGCAGCAGCGTCGCCGAGGCGAGCAGGTTCATCGTGGTCTCGTAGCCGGCGAACAACAGCAGGAACGCCATGGCCAGCAGCTCCTCCGGCTGCCAGTCCGGGGGGCTGCCGTCCTCGCCGGGTTCGTGGACAAGCGAACTGAAGAGGTCGTCGGCTGGTGTCGCCCGCTTGTCGGCGATCAACTCGGTGAAGTAGCCGCGGAGGCTGCTCCAGGCGTCCTCCAGCGCGCCCGGCGGGAGCGCGTCGGCGGGGGAGCCCACCCGGTAGGTCCACTCGCGCAGCGCCGAGCGGTCCTTCTCCGGCACACCCAGAACCTCGCCGATCACCAGCACCGGGAGGGGAAACGCAAACGTGTCCACCAGATCCACCGGGCCGCCGTCGGCTGCCCGCTCGCCCACGTCCCGGAGCAGTTCCTTCACGAGCAGCTCGATACGGGGCCGGAGCGCGTCCACCCGGCGGGGGCTGAAGGCCGCCGTGGTGAGCTTGCGGAGCCGGGTGTGCTCGGGGGCGTCCGCGTTGAGCATGTGCCTGGCGAGCGCGGCCCGGGCCCGTTCCGCCGGCGAGTCCGGCTTGGGCCTGCCCGCGCGCCGGGGCGGCACGTTGGAGAACCGGGCGTCCGCGAGGACCGTCCTGGCCTGCTCGTACCCGGTCACCAGCCAGGCGTGGGAGCCGTTGCTGAGCGAGACCCGCGAGGCGTCGCCGCTGGCGCGGAGCCCCGCGTAGAAGGGGTAGGGGTCACGGGCGAAGTCGCTGTCGGCAGGATCGAGCACCCGACCATCTTCCCCGCAGCGGCCGCCGTGGGCGGCTCAGGGTGGCGAACGCCACTCGGCAGATCTCACCGCCCCGCCCGTCGCGCCTCGGGGTTGCCCTCGGACGCCTGGCCGGTGCTCGCGCGCGGCTCCGTCGTTGCGCCGGCGCGCGCCCCGGGCGCAGGGGGGCGAGCGCGCCACCCGGGTGGAGATCCGCGCCGTCTCCCAGGCCCTCGTGCGGTCGCCGGCGGTTGCCGTCACGTACCGCTGGTGAGCCTCATCCGTGCTCGCGTCACGCCCCTTCCGCTCGCGGACCAACCGCGCCGCAGACCACAACCGGAGCCGCACACCATGCATGACGACCGCAGCATCGTGGAACACCGACTGCGCCGGGTCCTGGAGGAACGCCTCCGACCGGCCGTCCACAGCTCGCCCCGCCCGCTGACCGTGGAGCGGTGGGACGCCCCGGGCGAACCGGTGCCCGTCCGCGAGGGGCTCTCCGCCGCGTACCGGCCCACGGCGGTGGGGGAGGAGTGGGGCCGGCCTGGGGCACCACGTGGTTCCGGGTGGCGGGCACGGTGCCGGCCGAGTGGGCGGGCCGGACCGTGGAGGCCGTGCTCGACCTGGGCTTCGACCGCGACATGCCGGGCTTCCAGTGCGAGGGCCTGGTCTACCGGGCCGACGGCGAGGTGGTGAAGGCGCTCAACCCGCGCAACGCGTGGGTGCGGCCGACCGACGTGCCCCCGGCGGGACGGTGGAGCTGTACGTCGAGGCCGCCGCCAACCCGGTCCTGGCGGAGCACCGCCCCACCTACGAGGGCGACCGGCTCACCGCCTCCGACCGTCCGCTCTACCGGCTGGCCCGGATGGACCTGGCCGTCTTCGAAAACCGAGGTCTGGGAGCTGGTCCAGGACCTGGACGTGCTCGGCGGCCTGATGCTGGAGCTGCCGGTGGAGGACGCCCGGCGCTGGGAGATCCTGCGCGCCGTGGAGTCCGCGCTGGACGCCGTCGACCTCGCGGACGTGCCCGGCACGGCCCCGGCTGCCCGGGCGCGGCTCTCCGGGGTGCTCTCCGCCCCGGCCCGCGCCTCGGCGCACCGCGTCAGCGCGGTCGGCCACGCGCACATCGACTCCGCCTGGCTGTGGCCGCTGCGCGAGACGGTCCGCAAGGTGGCCAGGACCGCCTCCAACATGGTCGCGCTGATGGACGACCACCCCGAGTTCGTGTTCGCGATGTCGCAGGCGCAGCAGCTCGACTGGATCAGGGAACACCGGCCCGAGGCGTACGCGCGGGTCAAGAAGCAGGTGGCCCGTCCGGCTGTCGCTGCTGCGGGCCCCGCGCTACCCCGACCCGGAGACCGACCACGGCGTCCACGTGCTGCGCTACGCGCTGGTCCCCGGCGCCGGGATCGTCGACGCGGTCCGCGAGGGCCACCGGCTCAACCTGCCCGCCGCGCGCCTCACCGGCGCCCGGCCGGTCCGGCCGCTGGTCACCGTGGAAGACGACCGGGTGGTGGTCGCCGCGGTCAAGCTCGCGGAGGACCGGAGCGGCGATGTCGTGGTGCGGCTGCACGAGTGCCTGGGCGGCCGGGCGGAGGCGACGCTCGCCCCCGACTTCCCGGTGGCCTCGGTGCACGCGGTCGACCTGTTGGAGCGGCCGAGGGAAGAGGACGCCGGCGCGTTCACCGCGCTGCCCGACGGCACCGTGGCGCTGCGGCTGCGCCCCTTCCAGATCCTCACCCTGCGGCTGTCCCGCCACCGGGGCTGACGACTACTCCGGCCTGTTGCGCGGCACGTCGATGGTCACCCGCAGACCGCGCGGCTCGTTCGGGGCGAACCCGAGCGAGCCGCCTCCGGCGGCCAGCAGCGTCCGGGCGATGGACAGCCCGAGCCCCGAACCCGACACGTTCTGGTGCCGGCCGCTGCGCCAGAAGCGGTCGCCGACCCGGCCCAGCTCGTCCTCGCCGAGTCCGGGCCCGCCGTCGGCGACCTCGATGTGCACGCGCTCCCCGGCCGGCCGCACCGACACCGTCACCCGCTCCCCGCCGGGGGTGAACTTCACGGCGTTGTCCACCACCGCGTCCAGCGCGCTGGAGAGGGCGACCGGGTCGGCCCAGGCGGTGAGCGCCGTGCTGCCGCTGGTCTCCAGCCGGACCCCGGCGCGTTCGGCCACCGGCCGCCAGGCGGCGGCGCGTTCGGCGGCGAGCGCCGCCGCGTCGACGATCCGCAGGTCCGGCTGGGCGTGCTCGGCGAGCGCCAGTCCGAGCAGATCGTCCAGCACTCGGGCCAGCCGCTTGCCCTCCTCCTGCACGGACGTGAACTCCTCGCTGCCCGGCGGCAGTTCCAGACCCAGCAGCTCGATGCGCAGCAGCAGCGCGGCGAGCGGGTTGCGCAACTGGTGGGAGGCGTCGGCGACAAACGCCCGCTGCTGCTCCAGCACTTCCTCGACGTGGTCGGCCATCTCGTTGAACGAGCGGGCCAGACGACGCAGTTCGGGCGGCCCCTCCACGGCCGCGACCCGTGAGGCGAACTGGTCGGCGGCGATGTCGTGGGTCGCCTTGTCCAGCACCCGCACCGGCCGCAGCACCCAGCCGGTGAGGTAGACCGCCGCACCCACCGCGAGCGCCATGGCCGCCGCCTCGCCGACCGCGAGCGGCAGCCAGCTCCGCAGGATCCGCGAGCGCAGCTGCTCGGTGGGGGAGTCGGTGAGCACGACCGCCACCACGTCGCCGTCGCGCACCACGGGGGAGGCCACCGCGATACGGCGGTCCTGCCACGGCCACACCTGCGCCGGGTCGTGGCTGCGCCGACCGGCCAGCGCCTCCGCGAAGGCGTCGGCGCCCTCGCCGGCCGTGGGAAGCCGCCAGCCGTTCGGGGCGGCGGCCATCGCGCTGCCGTCCCGGTAGAAGACCCCGGCGCGGATGCCGTACAGGTCGTGGTAGCGGGAGAGTTCGCTGGTCAGGACGGCCAGCCGCTCGTCCTGGGCGGCCGGCTGCCCGGGGCGCCGCTCACGCTGCTCGCCCTCGGCGGGCGGGGTCGTCACGAACTGCGCCAGCGCGGAGAACCGGCTGGTGTCGTCGATCCGGTCGATGACCACCCGCTGCTGTTCGGCGCCGGCCATGCTCATCGCGAGCGGGAAGCCGAGCGCGAGCAGCACACCGGCGAAGAGCACGATGAGCAGGGGGAGGAGGCGAGCGCGCACCGGACGACCGTAGTCGAGTTCAGCCGACCTGGTCGATCAGCCGGTAGCCGACACCCCGGACGGTCTCGATCAGCGCGGGCCGCCGCAGCTTCGCCCGCAGGGACGCCACGTGCACCTCCAGGGTGCGGCCCGTCCCCTCCCAACTGGTCCGCCACACCTCGCTGATGATCTGCTCCCGGCGGCAGACCACCCCGGGCCGCTGGGCGAGCAGCGCCAGCAGGTCGAACTCCTTGCGGGTCAGCTGCACCGGCTGGTCGTCGACCAGGACCTGCCGGGTCTCCAGGCACAGCAGCACACCGCCGAACTGCAGCGTCTCCGGCGCCCGGTCCTCGCCCTGCCGCTCCGACTCCTCGAGGCCGCGGCGCCGGCCCACGGCGTGGATGCGGGCGAGCAGCTCACCGGTGTCGTACGGCTTGACGACGTAGTCGTCGGCGCCGAGGTTCAGCCCGTGGATGCGCGAGCGCACGTCGGCCCGGGCGGTCACCATGATCACAGGCGTGTCGGTCCGCCGGCGGATGCGGTCGCAGACCTCGAAGCCGTCCTGGTCGGGCAGCCCGAGATCGAGCAGCACCACCGCGAACGGCGGGCGCTCCTCGTCGGGCAGCAGCGCGTCCAGCGCCTCCTCGCCGCTGCGGGCGTGCACCACCGTGAAGCCGTGTCGGGACAGCACGGCGATCAGCGCCGCGGCGACGTGGTTGTCGTCCTCGACCAGCAGCAGCCGCATCCGGACCTCCTCCCGGTCGTCTCGAAGCTCGATGTGGCGCCTATGCATCCATCCCGATGCGCGGCGTTCCCGTCAAGGCGGTTCTGTCACCCGGCGTTATCCGTTATGCAGCCGGTACGCCACCTGCCGACCCCCTCACGCAGAGTACCGGCAAGTGACCGGATCGTTATGCTCAATTCTCCCTCAGATGTGCTGACGTCGGTTGACGCAGATCACTAAGGTCCCCTCAACCGACGAGGACGGAGCGAGTGACGCCGATGAGCGAAGTATCGGTGACCAAGGACACCGCCGGCGCGGCGGAGCCGCTGGTCGTGCTGGACAACGTCAACAAGCACTTCGGTGCGCTGCACGTGCTCCAGGACATCGACCTGACCATCGCCAAGGGTGAGGTCGTCGTCGTGATCGGTCCCTCCGGGTCCGGCAAGTCGACGCTGTGCCGCACCATCAACCGCCTGGAGACGATCGACTCCGGCACCATCACCGTCGACGGCAAGCCCCTGCCCGCGGAGGGACGCCAACTGGCGAAGCTCCGCGCGGACGTCGGCATGGTCTTCCAGTCGTTCAACCTCTTCGCGCACAAGACCGTGCTCGAGAACGTGACGCTGGGGCAGATCAAGGTGCGCCGCACCCCCAAGGCGGAAGCCGAGAAGCGGGCCCGCGAACTGCTCGACCGGGTCGGCGTGGGCAACCAGGCGGACAAGTACCCCGCCCAGCTCTCCGGCGGCCAGCAGCAGCGCGTGGCCATCGCGCGGGCGCTCGCCATGGGGCCCAAGGTCATGCTGTTCGACGAGCCGACCTCCGCGCTCGACCCCGAGATGATCAACGAAGTCCTCGAGGTCATGCAGCAGTTGGCGAGCGAGGGCATGACGATGGTCGTCGTCACGCACGAGATGGGCTTCGCCCGCTCGGCGGCGAACCGCGTGGTCTTCATGGCCGACGGCCGCATCGTCGAAGAGGCCACCCCCGACCAGTTCTTCAGCAACCCCCGCAGCGACCGGGCCAAGGACTTCCTGTCGAAGATCCTCCAGCACTGATCAGGCGCCGTCCGCCGGGCCCAGCACATTCCACCGAAGATGAGGGAAGTTCGACCATGAGACTTCGTCAGTACGGCGTCGTGGCCGCCGTCGCCACCGTCCTCGCCCTGACCGCCGCCTGCGGCACCAAGAAGAACCCCAACAGCAACGACGAGAACGCCCCCGACCTGCCCACCTACAAGGTGGCCGAGAACGTCGACATCGACTCGCCGGTGCTCAAGGCGGCCCAGAAGCGCGGCAAGCTGGTCATCGGCTCCAAGTCCGACCAGCCCTACCTCGGCTTCCAGGACCCGGGCAGCAAGAAGTACCAGGGCTTCGACGTCGAGATCGCCAAGATGATCGCCGCGGACCTCGGCTTCGACCCGGAGAAGGACATCGAGTGGAAGACCATCGACTCCTCCATCCGTGAGACCGCGGTCTCCAAGGGGCAGGTCGACCTGATGATCGGCACCTACACGATCAACGACGAGCGCAAGAAGCAGATCGACTTCGCCGGCCCGTACTACATGGCCGGCCAGGACCTTCTCGTCCGCAAGGACGAGAAGGACATCAAGGGCCCGGACAGCATCAAGGGCAAGACGGTCTGCTCCATCAAGGGCTCCACCCCGCTGCGGAACATCACCGAGAACAAGGCCAAGTACGGCGCCAAGACCGTCGAGCTGGGCAAGTACACCGACTGCGTCAAGCAGCTCATCGACGGCCAGGTCGACGCCATGACCACCGACGACGCCATCCTCAAGGGCTACGCCGCCCAGCAGCCGGCGAAGCTGCGGGTCGTCGGCGAGACCTTCAGCGACGAGCCCTACGGCGTCGGCGTGAAGAAGGGCGACAAGGCGCTGCGCGACGCGGTGTCGGACGCGATCGAGAAGCACATCGAGAGCGGCGACTACAAGAAGGCCTACGAGGCGACGCTGGGCCTGTCGGGCTCGGAGTACGTCGACCCGCCGAAGCTGGACCGCTACTGAGTCCCCACACGGTCCCGGTGATCGACCGCTGACGCCGGGGCCGTGCCGGTCGGCCCGGCGCAGACCACCGGCACCCCGCGCGCCCCTCCTCCCCGTTCGGCGCGCGGGGTGCCGTCCCGCCCACCCCACTCGCCGCCCGCGCGGAGAACCGCGGAGACCTTGATGAACGTACTGCTCGACAACTTCGCGCTCTTCCGCGAAGGTTTCCTGGGCACCATCTCGCTGACGGCGACCAGCGCCGTGCTCGCCCTGGTGCTCGGAGTGGTGATCGCCGGCTTCCGGGTGTCGCCCGTGCCCCCGCTGCGCGCGTTCGGCGCCGCCTGGGTCACGCTGCTGCGCAACACCCCGCTTGTGCTCCTGTTCCTGATCGCCTTCTTCATCGTGCCGATGGTGCTCTTCCCGGGAATGAGCACCTACCTGCTCGGCGTACTCGCCCTCGGCTTCTACACCTCGGCGTTTGTCTGCGAGGCGGTGCGTTCCGGCATCAACACCGTCGCCGTGGGCCAGGCGGAGGCCGCCCGCAGCCTCGGCATGACCTTCGGCCAGACCCTCTCCCTCATCGTGCTGCCCCAGGCGACCCGCACGGTCGTGGCCCCGATGAGCAGCATCATGATCGCCCTCACCAAGAACTCGGCCATCGCCGGCGCCTTCAGCGTCACCGAACTGTTCGGTGTCCAGAAGGACCTGAGCGACATGGGCTACAACATCATGGTCGTCTTCATGTGGGTCGCCCTCGCCTACCTCGTCATCACCTTCACCATCAGCGGCCTGTTCCGGCTGCTCGAGCGTCGGCTGGAGGTCGCGCGATGAGTTCAGTCCTCTACGACGTGCCGGGCCCCAAGGCCAGGGCGCGCAACCGGACCCTGTCCATCGTCGGCGTGGCCGGCCTCGTGGGCCTGATCGTGTGGGCGTTCTTCCGCATCGAGAGCACCGGCCAACTGGCGCCCGAGATGTGGGAGATCTTCCAGTACGAAGGCGTCTCGGACCGCATCGTCGAGGGCGTGATCGCCACCCTCCAGGCGTTTGTGCTGGCAGGTGTGCTCTCGCTGCTGCTGGGCGCCGCCCTCGCCGTCGCCCGTCTCTCCGACCACCTGCCGGTCCGCTGGCTGGCCACCGCCTTCATCGAACTGTTCCGGGCGGTGCCGCTGCTGATCACCATCTTCGTGATCTGGCAGGGCTTCCTGACCACCGAGCCGATGTGGGCCCTCGTGCTCGGTCTCACGTTCTACAACGGCGCCGTGCAGGCGGAGGTGCTGCGCGCCGGCATCCTCGCCGTGCCCCGGGGGCAGGTCGAGGCGGCCTACGCCATCGGCATGCGCAAGAGCCAGGTCATGCTGACCATCCAGATCCCGCAGGCGGTGCGCGCCATGCTGCCGACGGTGGTCAGCCAGCTGGTGGTGACGCTCAAGGACACCTCGCTCGGCTACATCATCGTCTACGAGGAGCTGCTCTTCGTCGGACGCCAGCTCGCGGCCAACTACGTGATCAACGACGACTATCCGTACGTGGTCGTGATCCTGGTCGTCGGCACGATCTATGTCGCGATGTGCATGGTGCTCGCCTGGCTCGCCAAGTGGATCGAGGCACGCGGCCGGCGCGCGAAGACCGGCATCAAGGTCGCCAAGGCCGAGCCGGACGTCGAGGCGGACGACGCGCTGCACACGAAGTGACGGCCGGCTCCGGCCGACCGTGAGCCGTCGGCGGAGGGCAGCAGCCCTCCGCCGACGGCGCGGTGCGCCCCCGTGCTCACTTGACGGGTCGGCGGGCGTTGGGTTGCACTACCCGTTGTGATCACGCAGCACGGCCGTCAACAGCCGGCGAACTCCCGGCGACGACAACACGGCGTCCCGGGCCGCCGCCCCGCCGACGAGGGGGCGTCGCCGTGGAGCCGGTGATCGTCGTGGGCGCGGGGCCGGTCGGGTTGGCGCTGGCGCTGGCGCTCGCCCGGCAGGAGGTGCCGACGGTCCTGCTGGAGGCCGAGGAGGGGCCGCCGCCGGAGCGGCCCGCGCGCAGTTGTGTGCTGCGGCCCGACACCGCCGCGTTCGCCCAACGCCTGGTCGCGCCCGACGTGTTGCCCGGCACGCGGTGGATGGTCTGGCGCGCGCTGCGGCGCGGCCAGGTGGTCGAGCAGCGGGACTTCACCGCCGCCGAGGCGCCCCTGCACCTGCCGCAGCACGACCTCGCGGAGGCCCTGCGCGCCGCCGTCCGGGGTGAGGACCTGGTGCTCCGGGAGCACGCCGGCCGGGTCGTCGACCTGACCCAGGACAAGGACGGCGTCCAGGTGCACACCGCCGGCCGGCAGGGCGAACCGTGGCGCGGCTCCTACCTCGTCGGCTGCGACGGCGCCCGCTCCACCGTGCGCAAGCTGCTCGGCGTGCGCTTCCCCGGCCGGACGGCCGTCGAACGCCACGCGGTGGCCGCGCTGCGGGCGCGGCTGCCCTGGCCGGACGAGGCCCTGCTCCACCAGGAACTCCCGGGCACCGGCGCCGAGATGTGCGCCCGCGCGCTTCCCGGCGACGTGTGGCGGCTGGACTGGCTGCTGCCGCCCCGGGGCGACCTGGTCACCCCCGAGGCGCTGCTGCGATCCGTCGAGGAGACCCTGGCCGTACTCGCCGGGGAGAGCGGCACCCCCTACGAACTGCTGGACACCGGGGTCCACACCGCACACCAGCGGCTCGCCAGGCACTGGCGGGCCGACCGGGCGTTCCTGGCCGGCGACGCCGCGCACCTGCTCGGCGCCCTCGGCACGCAGGCCGTCGACGAGGGGCTGCGGGACGCGGAGAACCTGGCGTGGAAGCTCGCCCTCGCCTGGCACGAGGGCGGTGCCGAGGCCCCCGACACCCTCCTTGACAGTTACGAGGCCGAGCGGCGCGGCGCGGTCGTCCGCCGGCTGCGCGCCGTCGACCAGGCGCTTCCGCTGGTGCGCGGCGGCGGCCCGCTGCGTTCGCTGCTGCCCGGCGGGGCCCGCAACAGGCTGGGTCTGCTCACCGACGGGCACCTGGGACGCGGCGCGCTGGGCGCCCCGCCCGACCACGCGGTCTCGCCGCTCGCGCCGCCCGCGCGGCTCAGCCTGCCGGCGGCGCTCCCGCTGGGCGGCCGCGCCGCCGACGTCACCGTGACCGCGCTGAACGGCGACTCCCGCCCGCTCTCGCACCGGCTCGGCGGCGACCTGCTGGTGGTGCTGGTCGCCCCCGGCACCGGCGTGTGGGACAGCCGGCACTGGCTCAACGCCGGGGTGATGCCGGAACTCGCCGCGACGGTACGGGGCCTTCCCGTGCCGGCGCAGCTGCTGGTCGCCGAGTCCTATCCCGACGCCCCGGCCCACACCCTGTTGGTCGTACGGCCCGACGGCCACCTGGCCGCGGCGCTTCCGGGCGTCGACGAGCAGGCGCTGCGGACGTGTGTCACGGCGGTCACCGGCGGCGCGCCCGCGCGGCCCGCATTCACGTGCGACAGTGCGACGGCGGCGGCCGGGGACGTCAGGGCTTGACCGCCCGGTAGTAGCGCTGGGCGCCCTCGTGGAGCGGCAGCGGGTCGGTGTAGATCGCCGTGCGCAGGTCCACCCGCTGAGCGGCGTGCACCTGGCGGCCGATCCGGTCCCGGCTGTTGATCAGGGCGCGGGTGAGCCCCTCGGTCAGCGCCGCGTCGGCCCGGTCGGTGGTGACGAGCAGGTTGGCGACCGCGATGGACTGCACCGCCCGGCCGCCCTGCACCTTCGGATAGGCGTCGGCCGGCATGACCGCCGCCCGGTAGTGCCTGGCCTGCGCGTCCTGGGCGTGCAGTGCGGGAACCAGCTCGCCGAGTTCGACAAGCCGGATGTCGGTTCTCGCGGCCAGGTCCTGGACCGCCGAGGTCGGCAGGCCGCCCGTCCAGAAGAACGCGTCCAGCTTCCCCTCCTCCAGCAGTCGGGGCATGGTGCCGATGCCTTCGAAGACCCGGGTGACGTCGTCGACCGGGTCCAGCCCGGCGGCCCGCAGCAGCCGCTCGGCGACCGGCCGCACACCGGACTGCCGCTGCCCGACGCCCACCCGCAGCCCCCGGAGGTCGGCGGCCGACCGCACCGGGGAGTCGGCGAGCACCACCAGCTGCACGTAGTCGTCGTACAACCGGGCGCAGGCCCGCAGCCGGTCGGCGTCCTTGCCCTTGGCGGTCAGGTAGGCGGACACGGCGTCGGCCTGGGCGATGGTGAAGTCCGCCTTGCCGGAGACGAGTTGCTCGATGTTGTCGACGGACCCCTGGCTGGGGCGCAGCCGCAGGCGGACGTCGGGCAGCTCGGTCCGCAACTGCTCCTTGAGCAGGATGCCGTAGCGGTCGTACACGCCCGAGCGGGCGCCGGTGGCGAAGACCGCGCTGCCGGACGGGCCGGGAGTGCCGGCGGGCAGCAGCCACCACACCAGCCCCAGCGCCACCGCCGCCGCGACCAGGGTGAGAAGGCCGCGGCGCGCGCGTCGGTCGAACTCCACCATGCGGGAGATCCTGCCATCCGCCGCCCGGTCGCGGCAGACGTGGTCGGTGGGCGACCGCGGGGCTCAGCCGTCGCGCCGCCGCAGCAGCAGGCCGCGACTGCCGCGCTTGCGCAGGTACGCCCGGCCGCCGCAGACCAGCTCCACGCGCGGCGCGACCAGTGTCAGCTCCTCCTCGGCGGCCCACACCGACGACCTGCCCAGCCAGGGACGCAGCAGGTCGCAGACCCGCTCGGGCGCCAGCGCGACGAACAGCGGCCCGCCCGGCAGCCGGTCCAGCAGGTCCAGGGGCTGGCCGTAGTACAGCATCTCGATCAGCAGGTGCGCGCCGCCCGGCCGGCGCGGGGCGGCGGCCAGCGAGGCCAGGTCGTCGGGGGTCACGGTGACCCGGTTGTGGCCGACGTGGCGGGCCAGGCGCTCCCGGAAGACGGCGTTGGGTTCGGTCGCGACGACCGGGAAGCCCTTGTCGACCAGCCGCCGGGTCAGCGCCCCCTCGCACGCGCCCAGCTCCACCAGCGGTCCGGCGCCCGGCGGGCAGACCCGGGCGATCCACGCGGTGGTGGCGTCGAGCCGTTCCGCCTCGTAGCCGGAGGTCTCGAACTCCCACGGGTCCACCACCCCGGCGGCGTCCTCGCCCAGGCTGGACATCAGGGCGTACAGACGGTCGGCCTGCTGCCGGTCGGCACGGAAGAAGCGTTCGACGGACGGCAGCCGGCCGGTGTCCAGCGTGGGCGCCAGCGGGTCGTCGTCGAGCAGCGCGACGTGGTGCCGGTTCACGAAGTCGAGCTTGGCCGCCGCCAGGCGGGCGTCCAGCGGGCGCACGTCCTCGGCGAGGAACTGCAGGTGCGCGGCCGCGCCGACCGCGTGCCGCACCTCGCCCGCGGCCAGCCGGGAGACGGCGAGACCGAGCGCGCGCCGGTCCGGGCGGTCGTCGGCGGGGGAGTGCGTCCACACCTGTGGCGGGTGGCTGCCGGCGAGCGCGGCCAACGCGTCCGCCAGCGCTGTCCAGGGCCCCGGCGGCGGACCGCCGGCGCCCGGCACGGGCGGCTGCCCGGGGGCGGCGGCCAGCGCGTCGACGCGCTCGGCCAGGGTGCCGCCGGCCGGCAGCCGGACGATCCGGCGGACGCCGTCGGCGGCGGCCGTCAGTACGGCCGCCGCCCGGTCGCGCGTCTCCTCCAGCACCGACAGGAAGTCCGTCACCGCGTCCCGCGCGTGGACCACCACGACAACGTCCAAGACCGCCCCACCCC
>NZ_WMLF01000560.1 GCF_014156695.1 Streptomyces durbertensis
CCGAACCCGGCCCCGCCGACCCGCCGCCCGGCGGTGACGGCGACGGTGACGGCACCGCCGACGGCGGCCAGGGCGCCGGACCGCAGCTCGGCGGCGGCACGGAACCGCTCAGCGGCGGCAGCGAACCGCTCGACGGCGGTGACGCGTAGCCATGGCCCGTGCCGCCCACCGGAAGCGCCGCGGCAAGCGCCTTCCGCTGCGATACCTGCTGCCCGCGCTGTTCCTCGTCGCGATCATGATGATGCTGCTGCTGCGCGGCTACGTGCACAGCGAGTTCCTCGCCGACCACCGCGTCAACCCGCCCACCTCCAACAGCAAGGTCCCCGCCGACGTGCTGGAGGGCGGGCCCGTCGTCGACACCCGCAACGGCAAGACGGCCAGCTACCACGTGCCGGAACGCACCATGGTCCTCACCTTCGACGACGGCCCGGACCCCGTCTGGACGCCGAAGGTGCTCGACGTGCTCCACCAGCACGACGCCCGCGGTGTCTTCTTCATCACCGGCACCATGGCCTCCCGCTACCCCGCGCTCGTCCGCCGCATGGTCGACGAGGGGCACGAGATCGGCCTGCACACCTTCAACCACCCCGACCTCTCCCTCCAGTCGACCTCCCGCATCGACTGGGAACTCGCCCAGAACCAGCTCGCCCTGGTCGGCGCCACCGGCGTGCGCACCTCCCTCTTCCGCCCGCCCTACTCCTCCCACGCGCACGCCCTCGACAACGACACCTGGCCCGTCACCCGCCACCTCGGCGAACGCGGCTACATCACCGTCTTCAACGACACCGACACCAAGGACTGGTCCCGCCCCGGCGCCGAGGAGATCATCCGCCGCGCCATGCCGGAGAAGGCGGGCGACGGCGCGATCGTCCTCATGCACGACTCCGGCGGCGACCGCTCCCAGACCGTCGAGGCGCTGGAGACGATGCTGCCCCGCCTCAAGGCCGAGGGCTACCGCTTCGTCAACGTCACCGAGGCGCTCGACGCCCCCAGCGCCCACACCCCCGTCGGCGGCTTCGAACTCTGGAAGGGCAAGGCGTTCGTCGGCGCCGTCAGCGTCTCCGGCAAGGCCATGGGCGTGCTCACCGTGCTGCTCGCCGTCGTCGGCTCGCTGGTGCTGCTGCGCTTCGCGCTGATGCTCGTGCTGTCCTGGCTGCACGCGCGCCGCGTCCGCCGCCCCGACTTCCGCTGGGGCGACGAACCCGTCACCCGGCCCGTCAGCGTCCTCGTCCCGGCGTACAACGAGGCCAAGTGCATCGTGAACACGGTGCGTTCACTCGACGCCAGCGACCACCCCATCGAGATCATCGTCATCGACGACGGCTCCACCGACGGCACCGCCGACATCGTCGAGTCGCTGCGGCTGCCGAACGTGCGCGTCGTCCGCCAGGCCAACGCCGGCAAGCCGGCCGCCCTCAACAACGGTATCCGGCACGCCCGTTACGACATCGTCGTGATGATGGACGGCGACACCGTCTTCGAACCGTGCACCGTCCGCGAACTCGTCCAGCCCTTCGCCGACCCGGAGGTCGGCGCCGTCGCGGGCAACGCCAAGGTCGGCAACCGGGACAAGCTCATCGGCGCCTGGCAGCACATCGAGTACGTCATGGGCTTCAACCTCGACCGCCGCCTCTACGACGTGCTGCGCTGCATGCCGACCATCCCCGGCGCGGTCGGCGCCTTCCGCCGCGAGGCCCTGTACCGCGTCGGCGGCATGAGCGAGGACACCCTCGCCGAGGACACCGACATCACCATGGCCATGCACCGCGACGGCTGGCGCGTCGTCTACGCCGAGAACGCGCGTGCCTGGACGGAAGCCCCCGAAAGCGTCCAGCAGCTCTGGTCCCAGCGCTACCGCTGGAGCTACGGCACCATGCAGGCCATCTGGAAGCACCGCCGCGCCCTCGTCGAACGCGGCCCCTCCGGCCGCTTCGGCCGCGTCGGCCTCCCGCTGGTCTCCCTGTTCATGGTCGTCGCACCGCTGCTCGCGCCGCTCATCGACATCTTCCTGCTCTACGGCATCATCTTCGGCCCCACCGGGAAGACCGTCGCCGCCTGGCTCGGCGTCCTCGCCGTCCAGGCGATCTGCGCCGCGTACGCCTTCCGCCTCGACCGCGAACGCATGACGCACCTGCTGTCCCTGCCGCTGCAACAGCTGCTCTACCGCCAGCTCATGTACGTCGTGCTGCTCCAGTCCTGGATCACCGCCCTCACCGGCGGCCGGCTGCGCTGGCAGAAACTCCGCCGCACCGGTGCCGTCGAGTCCGCGCCCGTGACGGACCAGTCCACCCGCGAGAGAAGCGCCGCCCGATGACCAGCCTCACCACCGGCCCGGAACCCACGCCACCCGCCGAGGGCGGGCCGTCCACGGAACCGGCGCCCGCGCGCAAGGAGGGCCGGGACCGCTACCTGGACTTCCTCCGCACCCTCGCGCTCCTCCGGGTGGTCGTCTACCACACCTTCGGCTGGGCCTGGCTGACGTTTGTCTTCCCCTCCATGGGCGTCATGTTCGCCCTCGCCGGCTCCCTCATGGCCCGCTCCCTGCGGCGCCCCGCCCTCGGCGTCATCCGTAGCCGCGTCCGCCGCCTGCTGCTGCCGCTGTGGATCTACGGCGTGGTGGTGCTGACGATCCTGTTCATGCAGGGCTGGGGGCCGGCGAAGGGGCAGGAGAGCTGGTTCTGGCTGCGGGTGCTGTGCTGGATCGTGCCCGTCGGCAGCCCGCCCTTCCCCTGGCACATCGGGTCCGAGTCCGGCCTGCTCTCCGACACCTGGGCCGTCCAGGCGGCAGCGCCGCTCTGGTACCTGCGCGCCTACTTCTGGTTCGTGCTGCTGTCCCCGCTGATGCTGTGGCTCTTCCGCCGCATGCCCTGGCAGACGCTGCTCGCCCCGCTCGCCCTCACCGCGATCTTCGGCACCGACCTCGTCAACATCCCCGGCCAGACCGGCTCGGCGGTGACCGACTTCGTCACCTTCGGCGCCTGCTGGATCCTCGGCTTCGCCCACCACGAC
>NZ_WMLF01000561.1 GCF_014156695.1 Streptomyces durbertensis
GTTCTGTGGGGGACGGTGCGGGGCGGCCGCGGACCCGTGTGGACCCTGCGCCAGACGTGGCTCGTCGGTCCCAGGCCGTCAAGCGCCTCGATGACCTGCCGGTAGCGGGGGCCTCCGTCCTCGGTGTCGAGGACGGCGACGGTCGCGACGTTGACGTCGGAGGGCCGTAGGCGGTCCAGGGTGGTGACCTTCCGGGCCCGCCCGGCCATGCCGGTGGCGACGCTGACGGTCGGGCTGGTGCCGTGACCGGCGATGACCAGGGCGTCCGACTGGGCGAGTACCGAGCCGACGGCGGTGTGGAGGTCGTCCATCGTGTAGCACCACTCGTCGGGGTGCTGGCCGCGGAGCAGCGGGAAGCGGGCCCGCAGGACGTTCAGCACGGCAGCCACCTGGGAGACGGTGGAGCCGGGTGCCACGACAAAGGCGAGGCGGTCCGGCCGGTCGACGGTGAGCGCGGCGGCCTGCGCCGTTGTGGCCACGCGGTCGAGTCCGTCGTGGGACGGGGCCTTGGGCCGGGTGGGCCAGGGGACGGCCGTGTGGGTGCCTACGACGATCACCGTCTCGCCCTCTTCCGTGAGGCGACGCGTCGTGCGGCGGGCGAGTTCCTGTGCCCGGCAGTCGGCCCAGGTGGGGCAGCCGCAGGGGCGCCACAGTGTGCCGGTCGGGCTCGCGGACTGTCGGGGGATCGGGCCGCGAGGCCGTGGGGCCGGCGCGGGTGGAGGCGCGACGTGCAGCACGCGGCGGGTGCGGAGGACGGCCCGCCAGGCGTCGATCTGCCGGCGGGCGAGTTGAACGAGGGTGTGCTCCTCGGCGCGGACGGCGATCGCCAGTCCTCGGTGGTGCCCGTCGGGCATCTCGTAGGAGACGGCGACGACGGCGGTGGCGGCGTGCGATCCGGGTACGGCGCCGGATGAGGCGTCTCCGAGGACCCGCGAGGGCTGGAGGGGCCCGGGCAGCGGGCGGTGGTCGACCCGATGACCGGCGTGGCGGAGGTGGGCGGCGACCAGCTGGTGTGCGGGGCACTCGACCGCGCCCCTGGTGGGGTGCCACCAGGTGGAGGCGACCGTGAGTGTGCCCGGCGCGACGGGCAGGGCGGTGGTGTGGAACTCCTCGCACAGCACGCTTCGGTTCATGGTCCTACCCCTTCGCAGCGGTGAGAAGGCACACGAGGTCGACGGTTCGGCACCGGGGCGGGACCGAGCGGCGGCTCTGCTTCCCGGGTGAGGCCTGGTGAGCGGGTTCGGCCGCCGTCCGCGACGACCGGCGCGGGCGGCGTGGGCACGTGGACGCTCGGCGTCACGCAGGGCTGGACGGGCCCCGCCGCCGTGGTCCCGCCGCTGAGGCCCGCTCAGTCCGCTCCACGGGAGCCGGGGCCGGCCCGCACCGCGCGCACGCGGCGCAGTACGGCCGCGGCCGCCGGGTTGGCGGAGTGGGGGCGCAGGGCGGCCTGCGCCCGGCGGAGCCGGTTGTCGACGCGGGCGCTGCGCACCTTCGGGTAGATGTCGAGAAACAACTGCCATGCCTGACACGACTGTTCGAGGTGTCCCTGGGCGAGATGCTCCTCGCCCAGCTCGGCGAGGACAAGTGCGCGCGACCTCCGCTCCTCGACGGGCCGGTGGCGCAGCGAGGCGTCGAGCGCGCGCAGGACGACGCGGCGGTCTCCGAGCTTCCGCGCGACGGCGGCGTGTTGGAGCGCCAGCGAACCGGCGTGGAACGCGGCGACCGACGAGCTGTCGCTTGTCGCACGTTCCAGACGGCGCTCGGCGAGCGACAACTGCCGAACGCTGCGCGCATCACCGTCCGCGGCCAGCGCGACCGCCAACTGGCCGCGCAGAAAGGCCTGCTGGCGCGGAGGAAGGTAACGCTCACCGAGGCCGACGGCCTGTTCCGCGAGCGTCAGCGCCTCCGCGTGGTGGCCGAGCGTGCGCGCCTGGTGGCTCAGCCCTCGCAGCGCTATGGCCTGCCCGGCCATGTCGCCGACTTCGCGGGCGAGTTCGACGCTCGCCAGGTATAACCGCTGGGCGGCGACCTGCTGGTTCATGTCGAAGTGGGCGAAGGCGCACAGGTAGGTGAGGCGGGCGGCGACGTTGAAGAGTTCGCGGCGCACCGCCGGTGGCGGGTCGGCCCTGAGCCAGGGCAGCAGGGTGGTGGACAGGTACTGGCGCAGCGGGACGTGGACTCCGCCGGCCCCGAAGGCCGCCTCCTGCCGGGAGAACAGGTCGAGCATCGCGTGCGCGGAGGCCACGTGCTCCTGGCCGACCGGGCCGGGCGGGGGCGCCGACAGCGGCCGGCGGTCGTGCAAGGGGGTGGCGGCGGACGCGAGACCGGACGGGGTGCCCGGTGTGACAAGCGCGGTGAGCGAGTAGGCACCGAGCCTCGCCGCGCCCCGGCGGTCGATGACCCGCAGCAGGTCGTGGAGACGGCTCACGGAGTCTCCCTCGTCGGCCTGCTCGCCCGGCGGGGCCGGGGGTGACGTCGTGCGGACGAGGCCGGTGTCCGCTTCGCCGACATGCCGGCCGAGCTGCCGGGTGAGCGCCTCGGCGACGAGGGAGGGGACGGGCGGCCGGGGTCGGCTGCCGGCGAGCCAGTGGGCGACGCTGCTGCGGTCGTAGCGCAGTGCGACGCCTTGGGCGGCGCCGAGGGCGTTGACGACGCGCGCCAGTCGTGCGCCGCTCCAGCCGGCCTCCGCGAGGAGGGCGCGGAGCGCCTGGTTCGGTGTACGGGTCGATCGCACACTTCTCCTCTGTCCCTCTCCACGCTGCCGGATTGCGCACGTTCAACGTCGTTGTCTGTTCAACGTTCCTGCGCCGCTCAACTGCTGCGGAATTGTGGTGCAACGGGCAGCCTCAGAGTGCGGAATCGATTCGCCAGGCGGCCAGGCCGCACGAGGGGCGCACCGTCGCAAATCCGTCGCACACCGCGCACCCCCGGCCGATCGCCACCGACCAGCCCAAGCCACCACCAAACGTGAGGCCCGATGCACCACAGCACTGCGCCCGCCCGCACGC
>NZ_WMLF01000562.1 GCF_014156695.1 Streptomyces durbertensis
CCACCCCACCGGTGGGCGACTCGGCCGCCGGCTCCCCCACCCCGGCCGTCACCTCCTTCGGCTACTTCCTGTCCTGCGAGGACCACGGTCCCGCACAGCTCGTCGAGCAGGCCAGGATGGCCGAGCAGGCGGGCTTCACCTCGCTGTGGATCTCCGACCACTACCACCCGTGGAACACCACCCAGGGCCACTCCCCGTTTGTCTGGTCGGTGATCGGCGCGCTCGCCGAGGCCACCTCCCTGCCCGTGCAGACGGCCGTGACGTGCCCGACCGTGCGGATTCACCCCGCGGTGGTGGCGCAGGCCGCCGCGACCTCCGCCGTCCTGCTGGGCGAAGGCCGCTTCCGGCTCGGCGTGGGCACCGGCGAGGCGCTCAACGAACACGTGTTGGGCGACCGTTGGCCGCCGGCGGCGGTCCGGCTGGAGATGCTGGAGGAGGCCGTCCGCCTCATCCGCACCCTGTGCACCGGGCGGGAGACCACCCACCACGGCCGCCACTACACCGTGGAGAACGCCCGGCTGTTCGACGTGCCCGAGGGCGGCGTACCGATCGACGTCGCGGGCTTCGGCCCCGCCGCGGTCGAACTCGCCGGGCGGATCGGCGACGGCTTTGTCACCGTCGAGCCCGACGAGGACGCCGTGGCCAGGTTCCGGCGCGCCGGCGGCGGCCAGAACCCGGTCCGGGGCGGGATGAAGGTCAGCTACGACACCGACCGGGACCGGGCCGCGAAGGCGGTGCTCGACCGCTGGCCGAACATGTTCCTGCCCGGTGAACTGGCCCAGGTGCTGCCCTCCCCGGCCCACTTCGAGCAGGCGAGCCGCCTGGTCACGGAACAGCACGTGACCGAGTCCGGCATCCCGCTGGGCGACGACCCCGAGGAGCACGTGCGGGCTCTGCTCGCCTACCGTGACGCGGGCTTCGACGCCGTGCACGTCAACCAGATCGGCCCGGACCTCCAGGGCTTCTTCGACTTCTACCGCAGCAAGGTGCTGCCGCAGCTCGCCGCCTGACGCCGACATCGGGCGGGTTTGATCATCGGGAAGCGGGAAACCCGGGCCACGACCAGGGTGACCCGCCGTAAGGGAACCCCCACCTCACGACCCTCGGGCGGTGCCATGAACGCCAAGCACAACGCCGACCCCATCCCGCGCGGCCCCCTGGGGACCGCCGCCGTGGCGGTGGGTGTCGTCTTCCTCCTCGTCGGCCTGCTGGGCTTCGTTCCCGGCATCACGACCAACCTCGGGGAGCTGGAGTTCGCCGGCCACGAGTCCAACGCCAAGCTCTTCGGAGTCTTCCAGGTGTCGGTCCTGCACAACCTGGTGCACGTGCTGTTCGGCCTCGCCGGGCTGCTCATGGCCCGGACGGCGCCCCTCGCCCGGACCTATCTGCTCGTCGGCGGCCTGATCTACCTGGCGCTGTGGGTGTACGGGCTGGTCATCGACAAGGACCACGACGCGAACTTCGTTCCCGTCAACACCGCCGACGACTGGCTGCACTTCGCACTCGGCATCGGCATGGTCGGCCTCGGGCTCATTCTCGGCCGAGGCCACGGACGCCGACGCGTGTAGCGACGCCGACGCGTGGAGCGGACGCCGACCGACGCGGGCCCCGACCGCCTGGTCGGGGCCCGCTCCTGTGCCGCCACCCGGGTGTTCTATCGTCAGCTCACGTCAGCGACGGGTCGGCCGGAGCACGGAGGCGGCGGCCACGCACGGGGAGCGACGGATGAGCAGCAAACGCACGAACGCCGGCCGGCCGGCGGAGCTGGAGCGCCGGCTGGGGCTCGGCGACGCGGTGGTCATCGGCCTCGGGGCGATGATCGGGGCCGGAGTCTTCGCCTCCCTCGCCCCCGCCGCCGAGGCCGCGGGGTCGGGGCTGCTGCTCGGCCTCGCACTCGCCGCGGTTGTCGCCTACTGCAACGCGACCTCCTCCGCGCGGCTGGCCGCCCGCTACCCCGCCTCCGGCGGCACCTACGTCTACGGCAGGGAACGGCTCGGCGAGTTCTGGGGCTACCTGGCCGGCTGGTCGTTCATCGTCGGCAAGACGGCCTCCTGCGCGGCGATGGCCCTGACCGTCGGTCTGTACGTGTGGCCCGCGCACGCGTCCGCGGTGGCGGTCGCCGCCGTGGTCGCGCTCACCGCCGTGAACTACCTGGGAGTGCACAAGTCGGCCCTGCTGACCCGGCTGATCGTCGCCGTGGTGCTGGGCGTGCTGGCAGCCGTGGTCGTCGCCTCCCTCACCTCGGACGCGGCCGACGCCGGCCGGCTCGCCCTCGGCGACGACGCCACGTTCGGCGGTGTCCTCCAGGCGGCCGGCCTGCTGTTCTTCGCCTTCGCCGGCTACGCGCGGATCGCCACCCTGGGCGAGGAGGTCCGCGACCCGGCCCGGACGATCCCCCGCGCGGTGCCGCTTGCGCTCGGCGTGACGCTGGTGGTCTACGCGGCGGTGGCCGTCGCGGTCCTGTCCGTCCTCGGTGGTGACCGGCTGGCCGAGGCGACGGCACCGCTCGCCGAGGCCGTCCGCGCCGCCGGTCTGCCGGGACTGGAGCCCGTCGTACGGGTCGGCGCCGCGCTGGCCGCGCTCGGCGCCCTGCTGGCACTGATCCTCGGCGTCTCGCGCACGACGTTGGCGATGTCCAGGGACCGCCACCTGCCGCACGCGCTGGCCGCGGTGCACCCCCGTTTCCGGGTGCCGCACCGCGCGGAGCTGGTCGTCGGCGCGGTCGTCGCCACGCTCGCCGCGACGGCCGACCTGCGGGCGGCGATCGGCTTCTCCTCCTTCGGCGTCCTGCTGTACTACGCCGTCGCCAACGCCTCCGCCTGGACCCTCTCCCCCGCCGAGGGCCGCCCGGCGCGGATCGTGCCGATCGTGGGGCTCGTCGGCTGCCTCGTCCTCGCGTTCTTCCTTCCGCTCGCCTCGGTCCTCGGCGGCCTGGCCGTCATCACTCTCGGCGCCGCGGCCTACGCCCTGCGCCGCCTCCGCCCCCACCGC
>NZ_WMLF01000563.1 GCF_014156695.1 Streptomyces durbertensis
GACAAAAGGGGGTACGGCGGGTTAGCGTCGCGAGAACGCCCACTTCCGTGTGGGCGGCCCACCTCCCTTTACTCGGATCGTCCGGCACGTTCCTGCCGGTGAAGGAGTCACAACAGCATGGCTACGGTCACGTACGACAAGGCTTCCCGTGTGTACCCGGGAAGCGAGAAGCCCGCCGTCGACCAGCTCGACATCGAGATCGAGGACGGCGAGTTCCTCGTCCTCGTCGGCCCCTCCGGCTGCGGCAAGTCCACCTCCCTGCGGATGCTCGCCGGGCTGGAGGACGTGAACAGCGGGGCGATCAGGATCGGTGACCGGGACGTCACCCACCTTCCGCCGAAGGACCGGGACATCGCCATGGTGTTCCAGAACTACGCGCTGTACCCGCACATGTCGGTGGCGCAGAACATGGGCTTCGCGCTCAAGATCGCCGGTGTGCCGAAGGACGAGATCCGCAAGAAGGTCGAGGACGCCGCGAGGATCCTGGACCTGACCGAGTACCTGGAGCGGAAGCCGAAGGCGCTCTCCGGTGGTCAGCGGCAGCGTGTCGCGATGGGCCGGGCGATCGTCCGGGAGCCGCAGGTGTTCCTGATGGACGAGCCGCTGTCGAACCTCGACGCCAAGCTGCGCGTGCAGACGCGTACGCAGATCGCGTCGCTGCAGCGCCGGCTGGGCATCACCACCGTGTACGTCACGCACGACCAGGTCGAGGCGATGACGATGGGCGACCGGGTCGCCGTGCTGAAGGACGGCCTGCTCCAGCAGGTGGCCTCGCCGCGCGAGATGTACGACCGGCCGAAGAACCTGTTCGTGGCGGGCTTCATCGGCTCGCCCGCGATGAACCTCGTCGAGGTGCCGATCACCGACGGCGGTGTGAAGTTCGGCAACAGTGTGGTGCCGGTGGCGCGCGAGGCCATCGCGGAAGCGGCGAACAAGGGTGACAGGTCGGTCACCGTGGGTGTCCGCCCCGAGCACTTCGACGTGGTGAACGGCGACAGCGCGCACGCGCTGAGCAAGGACGAGCCGGCCGGTCTCGCGGTGACGGTGAACGTCGTGGAGGAGCTGGGCGCGGACGCGTTCGTCTACGGCACGGCCGTGGTCGGCGGCGAGTCGAAGGACCTGGTGGTCCGGGTCGGCGGTCGCGAGGCGCCGGAGAAGGGCACGGAGATCCACGTGGTGCCGCGCAGCAGCGAGAGCCACGTGTTCTCGAGTTCCACGGGTGAGCGGCTCACCGACTGAGTTCGCGTGACGGATTGGGAGGGCCCGGTGGCGCGGAGGACGCGTCGCCGGGCCCTTCCGGCTGCCCGGCGGAGCCGACACGGAGGCGCGGACGTCAACATCGCGCCTCGGATACGCGCCGATTTATAACCCTTCGGAGTGACTTGCTGTCGTCACGCCGGTACTCCTCGCTACCATCGGCATGACCCCTTTGCGGGCTCCCGATCCGCCTCCCGTTTCCCCGGGGGCGTCCCATCACGAGGAAGACACCAGTGAATCAGGCAGCACGCCGTATCGGCAGAACTCTTGCTCTTGTCCTCCCGGTCGTCCTGGTGCTGTCCGGGACACTCGCCGTGGCCCAGGTTCCGTGGGCGACCGCGCCGACCGAGTCCCAGGTGCTGGCCTCGGCCGCCGACGAGGCGGCCAACAAGCCCGCGCGTCCCGGTGCTTCGCCGGCACCGCACGAAAGGCTGAGGGACCGGCTCATCACCGAGCTCCAGCAGGAGGACCCGGCCGTCGCCCTGACGAGCCTCCAGCGCGCGGTGGACCGCAAGCCGTCGCTGGCCGAGCACTGCATGGACATCGCCCGGGCCCTCGGCAAGGCCGCCGTCCTCAAGTACGGCGCGGAGCGCGCCCAGCAGTTCTCCCGGCCGGTGTGCGACACGTCGTTCGCCGCCGGCGTGGCCGCGACGCGTTGAGGCCCCGTCCCCGCCTAACGTGCGGGGCATGAGTCCCAGTCCGCAGACGTACCCGACGCAGGCGGTGATCCTGGCCGGCGGCCAGGGTTCCCGGCTGCGTCCGTACACCGACGACAAGCCCAAGCCGATGGTCGAGATCCCCGGGACGGGGACGCCGATCATCGGCCACCAGCTCTCCTGGCTCGCCCGCGAGGGGGTCACCGACGTGGTGATCTCCTGCGGGCATCTGGCGTCCGTCCTGGAGGCCTGGCTGGACGCGGCCGAACTCCCCCTGCGTACGCGCACGGTGGTCGAGGAGGAGCCGCTGGGCAGGGGCGGCGGCCTGCGCTTCGCGGCCGCCGCGCTGCCCCGCCCGGACGAGGACTGGTACGCCACCAACGGCGACGTGTGGACCCGCTTCGCTCTGCGGGAGATGGCCGACTTCCACGTCGAGCGCGACGCGACGGCGACGATCGCGCTCGCCCGCCCCCGGCTGCCGTGGGGCGCCGTCCGGACGGACGGCTTCGGGCACGTCGTCGACTTCATCGAGTCGCCGCCGGTGGAGTACGAGGTGAACGCCGGCGTGTACGTCCTCTCGCCGTCCTTCACCGAGCTGCTGCCGGAGCGCGGCGACCACGAACGCACGACCTTCCCGCGCCTGGCCCGCGAACGGCGGCTGGCCGGCTTCCCGTTGCCGCAGGGCGCCTACTGGCGCGCGATCGACACGGCGAAGGATCTGACGGAGGCGGCAAGGGAGTTGGCCGCCGAGGCCGCGGAGGCGCCGGGAGCCGCCGGTACGGCGGCGTAGGACCGACACCGTTCCAGCCCGGCTGTCGCTGACGTGGGTGGGCTCCGACGATGGCCGGCGCCGAACGGCCGCTGGGGCCGCGTGGCGGCCGGTGGGCCGAGTCCGGAGGGGCGCCGCGGCCGACGAGGCGACGACGGGGTGGCCGTCCCCGCTCTCCGAAGTTGTCCGGCTTCGGGCGGGCCCGAAGTGTCAGCTCCCGGCCGCTGCGGCGCGGCGAGTCCACGTGGGACGTGAGATCAGCGAGAAACGCCGCGTCCGCAGCGGTTGGGCGTGGGGCGGGGC
>NZ_WMLF01000564.1 GCF_014156695.1 Streptomyces durbertensis
CCGCCACCCACCTCCGCCACCTCCTCGACACCGCTCTCACCCACGCCACGCGCCGCTGAGGCCGGTTGACGTGCGACTCGTCCGGGCGGGCCTCAGCCCCAAACCTCGGGGCCGCCGCCGCGCCACTCGATCAGGCCCTCCTCGCGGAGGTCCGGGTCCTCGATGCCGGCCCGCCGTAGGAACTCCTCCAGGTCGGTGGCGCTGTACGCGACGCCGAGGATCTCGCCGTCGGCCCGCACCCGCCGGCCGCCGGACGGCGCCGGCGGATAAACGATGATCGGAGCAGCAGCCATACCGCCACCCTGCACCGCCGCACCCCGCCCCGCACGCCGGCGCACGGCCGATCGGCGTCCGGGGGCGCGCACGTCCGACGCGGCCTAGCGTGGGAGGTGAGGAGATGAGGGACATGGCGGACCATGTGTTGAGCGAGGTCAGCGCCGAGGTGGCGCCGGAGCGCGAGGCCGACCTCCTCGCGGCCTACCGGGAGCTGGTCGCGGGCGCGCTGCCCGACGGGCTGGTGCGGACGGAGCTGCTGCGGGGCGGCGACGGGCTCTGGCGGATCCAGACGCTGTGGCGGGACCGCGCCGCCTTCGAGGCCGTCCGCACGGCGCCGAAGCCGCCGGCCGCGCCTCGCCTCTTCCGCGAGGTCGGCGCCGAGCCGCGACTCGCGGTCTTCGACGTACCCGTGCGGCACGATCCGTCGGGGGAACCCCTCTGACGAGCCCGCTTCGGCTTCTCCTCGCCCCGCGCCTCACCCGGGCTTCCCGCGCCTCACCCGGGCATCGGCATGAGCAGCAGCGGTGTGGTGGTCGGTTCCTCGGAGCCGCCGGCGGGTTCCAGGGTGAGGCCGACCGCGCTCGCGTCGGAGGTGTCGCCCTCGACGAGGACCGCGCCGTCGCCGTGGAGGAATCCGGCGGGCAGCATCGTGCCGTCGTGGTCGAGCCACAGCTGGTAGACGGCGCCGGACGCGGGGGCCGGCAGCCCGGACGCCGTGAGCACGGCCATGTCGTGGGCGCGCGAGGCGACAATCGTGGTGGTGGCGCCGTTGGTGGTGCGTCCGCGCACGGTGCGGGCGTCGTCCGCGGTGAGCACGGCGCTGATGTCGCGGAGGCGTTCCTCCGCCTGGGCGGCCTGGTCGCGGGCGCGCTCGCCCTGCTGGTACTGCCACGCAGCCAGCCCGCCGAAGGAGGCCGCGGCGGCGACGGCGGCGGCGATCGCGAAGGCGGCGGCCTGGCGCCGGAGCGGTCCGCGGGGGCGGACGGGCGTGGTGGTCGCGGACAGGCGCGGAGGGAGCTGGCGCACGCCGTCGACGGACGACATGACCCGCTCCTTCATCGCGGCGGGCGGCGGCTGCGCGGCGGCCGCCGCGAGCCGTGCGGCGGTGGCCTCGAACTCGGCGGCCTCCAGACGGCACGCCTCGCAGTCGCCGAGGTGGGCGGCGAACGCGTCGCGCTCGTCGGCGGCCAGGGCGTTCAGCGCGTACGCCGCAGCGAGGGTGTGAACGTCCTCGTGCTGTTTCATGTGGTCACCCCCATGCAGTCGCGCAGCCGGATCAACCCGTCGCGCATGCGTGTCTTGATCGTCGGAAGCGGCGCGCGGAGTGTCTCGGCGACCTCGCGGTAGGTCAGGCCACGGTAGTAGGAGAGGGTGACGGCCTGGCGCTGGAGTTCGGTGAGGCCGCGCAGGCAGCGGCGGACCTGTTCGCTCTCCAGGCGGGTCTCGACCCGTTCGACGACGTCGTCGAAGGGGCGGGACCGGTCGCGGACGGCCTGGGCGTGCTCGCGGTCGGCGGCCGCCTGGGCGGACCGGACCCGGTCGACGGCCCTGCGGTGCGCGATGGTGGCGACCCAGGTGGTCACCTTCCCGACTTCGGGCCGGTAGCGGGCGGCTTGCCGCCACACCTCCAGCATCACCTCCTGGGCGACCTCCTCGGACTGCGCCCGGTCCCGCACCACCCGGCTGACGACGCCGAAGACGAGCGGCGCCAGGTGGTCGTAGAGGGTGGAGAAGGCGTCCTTGTCACCGTGGGCGACCTGCTCCATGACCTGTCCGAGGTCGACCTGCCCGGGTTGCGGCGTGTCGTCCGCACTCGCGGTGAGCCGGCGGTTCACCGGCCGGGCCCGGGCTCTGGCGGGTGGGGTGTCCTTCGCACGTGGTGTCCTCTTCTCCTGTCGGTCCTGGCCGTGGGGCTCTTCGCCTCACGTCTTCTTCGGAGCGGACGGGGTGAGCGGATGGCCCGGAACGCGGCGGGTCGCGCCGGGCCGATCGGCGGCACCGCAACCGGGCCGATCGGCGGCGGAACCGCCGGGCCGACGCCGTCAACTTCCGGTCTTCGGTGACTCCTTCGGGTGAGTGGCCAATCCGGTCGGCGGACGGCCGCGAATCAGCGACGTGAGAACGGACAGGGAAACGGCGATACGGACGGCGCAGGGCGCGGCGAGCGGCCTGCTGGCCGGCTACGCGGCGCTTGCCGTCGCCGAACTGGTCGCCGCGCTGGTCCGGCCTGCGGCGAGTCCGCTGACCGCGATCGGCGGGGCGGCCGTCGACCGTACCCCGGCGCCGGTCAAGGACTGGGCGATCCGGACCTTCGGGGAGCAGGACAAGCTTGTGCTCCAGGTGGGCATGCTGCTCACGATCGCGCTGTTCGCGGCGCTGCTCGGGGTGCTGGCGACCCGGCGGCGGCGGACGGCCTGCCTGGCCATGGCGCTGTTCGGCGCCGTGGGGGCGGTCGCCGCCCTCGGCCGCCCCGACGCGGCCGGCCCGGCCGACGCGTTGCCCTCGCTGGTGGCGGGTGTGGTCGCCGCCGCCGTGCTCTTCCTGCTCGCCGGGAAGGCGGCATCGGCCCCCACCGACCCGGAGACCGCGGGAAGCGGGCTGCCCGGATGGTGGAGTCGGCGCGGGTTCCTGTCCGCGGCCTCCCTGACGGCGGCGGCCGCGACCGGCGCGGGCGGGCTCGGGC
>NZ_WMLF01000565.1 GCF_014156695.1 Streptomyces durbertensis
GCCCCAGGGCCGTTCAGCCCCCTCGCTCGCCGAACACCCGGCCCACCCACGCGTCGAGGCGGACGCCGAACTCCGCCGCCGATCTGATCCCCGAGGCAGGAAGCACCCCGGCATCGTCGCCGCCGGCGAAGTAGTCGACATCGGCCCAGCCGCCCCGGAAGAGCACAACCGACAGCAGAGTCCCGGCCGGGCCGGAGACGAGGAGCCCCAACGAGTCGGGGTGGCTCACCCGCGCCCTGTCGGTCTCCAGAGTCTGCGGCCACGGCGCTGCTTCGTCACGCCACGTCGGCTCGGCCACCAGAAGGCCGGCGGCTCGCCAGCCGGGTCTTCTGGCGGCCACCTCCGCCGCCGCCTCGTCGAGATCCACGGTTCTCCGCACGGGCCGAAACGTCCGCGTCGCGCGGCTACTTCTTGACCGTGAGCGGGAGCAGCTTCTTGCCGGTCGGGCCGATCTGGATGTGGGTGTCCATCTGAGGGCAGACGCCGCAGTCGAAGCAGGGGGTCCAGCGGCAGTCCTCGACCTCCGTCTCGTCGAGGGCGTCCTGCCAGTCCTCCCAGAGCCAGTCCTTGTCGAGGCCGGAGTCGAGGTGGTCCCAGGGCAGGACCTCCTCGTAGGTGCGCTCGCGGGTGGTGTACCAGTCGACGTCGACGCCGTGGGCGGGCAGGGCGCGGGCGGCGCACTCCATCCACAGGTCGTAGCTGAAGTACTCGCGCCAGCCGTCGAAGCGGCCGCCGGCCTCGTACACGGCGCGGATGACGTCGCCCACCCGGCGGTCGCCGCGGGAGAGCAGGCCCTCCACGATGCCCGGCTTGCCGTCGTGGTAGCGGAAGCCGATGGAGCGGCCGTACTTCTTGTCGCCGCGGATGCGCTCCCGCAGCTTCTCCAGACGGGCGTCGGTCTCCTCGGCGGACAGCTGCGGCGCCCACTGGAAGGGCGTGTGCGGCTTGGGGACGAAGCCGCCGATGGAGACCGTGCAGCGGATGTCGTTGGAGCGGGAGACCTCGCGGCCCTTGGCGATGACCTTGGTCGCCATGTCCGCGATCTGGAGCACGTCGTCGTCGGTCTCGGTGGGCAGACCGCACATGAAGTAGAGCTTCACCTGGCGCCAGCCGTTGCCGTAGGCGGTGGCGACGGTGCGGATCAGGTCCTCCTCCGAGACCATCTTGTTGATGACCTTGCGGATGCGCTCGCTGCCGCCCTCGGGGGCGAAGGTGAGGCCGGAGCGCCGGCCGTTGCGGGTCAGCTCGTTGGCCAGGTCGATGTTGAACGCGTCGACCCGGGTGGACGGCAGGGAGAGGCCGATCTTGTCCTCTTCGTAGCGGTCGGCGAGGCCCTTGGCGACGTCGGCGATCTCGCTGTGGTCCGCGGAGGACAGCGAGAGCAGGCCGACCTCCTCGAAGCCGGTGCTCTTCAGGCCCTTCTCGACCATGTCGCCGATGCCGGTGATGGACCGCTCCCTCACCGGGCGGGTGATCATGCCGGCCTGGCAGAAACGGCAGCCCCGGGTACAGCCGCGGAAGATCTCCACGGACATCCGCTCGTGCACGGTCTCGGCGAGCGGGACCAGCGGCTGCTTGGGGTACGGCCACTCGTCGAGGTCCATCACGGTGTGCTTGGACACCCGCCACGGCACGCCGGACCGGTTCGGCACGACGCGGGCGATGCGGCCGTCCGGCAGGTACTCGACGTCGTAGAAGCGGGGCACGTAGACGCCGCCGGTCCTGGCGAGCCGCAGCAGCAGCTCCTCCCGGCCGCCGGGGCGGCCCTCGGCCTTCCAGGCGCGGACGATCCCGGTCATCTCCAGGACGGCCTGCTCGCCGTCGCCGATGACCGCGCAGTCGACGAAGTCCGCGATCGGCTCGGGGTTGAACGCGGCGTGGCCGCCGGCGACGACCACCGGGTGGTCCTCGGTGCGGTCGGCCGCGTCCAGCGGGATGCCGGCGAGGTCGAGCGCGGTGAGCAGGTTGGTGTAGCCGAGTTCGGTGGAGAAGGAGACGCCGAACAGGTCGAACGCGCCGACCGGGCGGTGCGCGTCGACGGTGAACTGCGGCACGTCCTGCTCGCGCATCAGCTTCTCGAGGTCCGGCCAGACGCTGTAGGTCCGCTCGGCCAGGACGCCCTCGCGCTCGTTGAGCACCTCGTAGAGGATCATGACGCCCTGGTTGGGCAGACCGACCTCGTAGGCGTCCGGGTACATCAGCGCCCAGCGGACATCGCAGGCGTCCCATTCCTTGACGGTGGAGTTCAGCTCGCCGCCGACGTACTGGATCGGCTTCTGGACATGCGGGAGGAGGGCTTCCAGCCGGGGGAAGACCGACTCGACGGGCATGGGATGTGTCCTTGGATGCGGGGGCGTGACGGCCTCGCGCCGCGGCGCGCGGGATTCTGCGTACACAGGTGACCATCCAGACTAACCCGTTCGGCGGCGGCGGTCGGCCACTCCCGGCGGCGGGCCCGCCAGACGCGCGACCGGGCGGTCAGGCGCGCGGTGGGCCGGTCAGGTCAGGAGCGGGGGCCGGTCAGGTCAGTGGGCGGTGGGCGCGCAGGTCGCGCCAGGCTTCCGGAAGTGCGGCGAGGGTGTCGGCGGCGGCCCGCTCCTCCCGTGCGTACAGCACGCCGTAGGCGAAGGACGGCTCGCCCGCGGCGTCCGCCTCGGCGGCCAGTTCCCGCAGCGCGGCGCGGGTGACGACGGCGTCCTGGTGGGCACCGAGCAGGTCCTGGAGCCGGCGGACACGGCGGGCGTACCGCTTGGCCGCCTTGCCGTGCGCGGGCCGTGCGGTCTCGGCGGCGTAGCGCAGCCGTTTTGCGGCCTTGCGCGCGGCGTGCGCGGCGGCGTCCCGTTCGGGCCCCTCGGGGCTTTGCCGCGCCCGGTCCATCCGCTTGGCCAGTCGTTTGAAGTCCCTGGTCACGGCCTTGCGGAGTGGTCTGCGCGG
>NZ_WMLF01000566.1 GCF_014156695.1 Streptomyces durbertensis
GGGCGGGCGCGTAGGCGGTCACCGCCGGCGGCGGATACGCCCCGCCCACGGGGGCCGCCGGGGACGAACCGGCGGCTGAGGACACGCCGGGTGCGGCGGTGGCGGACGAGTCACCGGGCGCGCAAGGAACGCCGGGCGCGGAAGCAACGCCAGGCGCGGGCGGACCGCTTGGCGCAAGAGACCCGCTTGGCACAGGACGACGGCCAGGCGCGCGAGGCGCCTCAGGCGCGTCCGACGCTTCTCGGCCCTCCCCCTCCGCGACGGTGGGCGGCGCGTCCAGCGGGGTGAAGCCGGGCGGCGGCGCCGGCACCACCCCGGCCTCCGGCGCGCCGACGGGGCCGGACGGCGCCGTCCGAGGGGCCGCGGGCGCCGGCGGCGTCGTCGGCATCGGCGGGAGCCCGGCACCCGGTGCCGTCGGCGGCCGTGCGTCCCGCCGGTCCGTCGTCTCTTCCGGTGCCGACATCTCTACCGTCCCCTCGACGTACGTACTTCAGCTCAGAACGAGTCGACGAAGCGGTCGTACAACCCGCACACGCCCAGTGCGACCGGCAGCAGCAGCACCACGGCGGCCGACTCGGCCAGGTTCGCCACCTGCCGCGCCCGCCTCCGCGCCCGTGCGGCGGGCGGCGCCGCCAACGGCACCAACGGGAGCAGGGCCAGCGCCCCCAGAGCCACCAGCGGACCGACGGCCGTCCCGGCCGACCACACCGCCACCACCCGTACGACCAGCAGCGTCGCACCGGCCAGCAGCGCGAGCACCTCCACCGTGAGCGGGTAGGCGCGGCAGCGGGAGACGAGCAGCAGGGCGACAAGCAGTGTGTAGCCGGCCCCCCAGCCCGCGGCGCCGTCAAGCGCCAGCCAGCCCCCGGCGGTGGCCGACACCGCCGCGACGAGGCCAACCGGCGCCAACTCCCGGTGGGTGACGGCGAGTGCGGTGTCCACCTCGTGGCGCCGAACGGTGGCGGCGTCGGGTCGGCGCACGTGCCAACGGGTCAGCCCCGCCGACGCGAGCGCCAGCCGCGGCACGACTCCCAGTACCAGCACCGACAGCGCACCGAGCACCACTCCGGCCGTCGCCGCGTCCACGACGGCCAGGGCCGCCGCCCAGAGCACGGCGCCGGCCAGCACCGCTCCCGCCGCGAGCACCGCCGTACGCAGTCGGTCCGTGCACCAGCCGAGCAGCGCGACCACGGCTGCGAGAGCAGCCCCGACCGCGACCAGCCGGACCTCCACTCCACCGAAGCCGAACCAGCAGGCGAGAACCAGGAGCGACCCGCCGAGGTCCAACAGCGGTACGCCGGCGGCACGGCGCCCGCTCCGCGACAGCAACGCCCCTCCGGCCAGCGCCGGCAGCGCGACGGTCGCGCCCGCCACAGCCGCAGTGGCCGAGCCGAGCCGGACGGCCGTCAGGCTCGCCGCGGCCAACGCGAGGACCACGCTCACCACGCCGGCGGCCCGCGCCGCGGTCTTCTCGTCCCAGCGCCAACCGGCGTACGGCGCCACGGGCGCGGTCCGGGACGGTGCGGCCTCGGGCGGGCCTGCGGTGGTGGTCACCATGGCGTGGAAGTCCCTATGGCGAAGGAACCGTCAGAGTGTGTGTACGGCACCCCAGTCCCCTCCCGGCAGCCCATGTGCATCGCCATACTTTACGGCGCCGACACGACCGCCCCCAGAGGGCCCCGCAAGTCCGCCGGCTGCGAGGTCACCGCCGACTCACGAGGCGCGCCAGAAGGTCCACTTCGGGTCGGGGTCGGCGGACTTGAAGGAGACGGTGGCGGGGCGGTCGCCCTTGGGGAGGAAGTGGATCGAGCACTCGGTGACCGTGGCGCCCGGCTTGACCATCTCGTTCGGTACGGCGTCCGGGCACTGCTCGACGCCCGGGCCACCGATGCTGATGAGCGTCAGCTTCTGGCTCTGGACTCCGCCCGCGCTGTTGAGCACGACGTTCTTGGCCATGCTGGGGAGAACGTCCTGGTCGCCGTTGTTCCGGTACTCGATCGTCACGTAGTACGGGACCTTCTCGCGCGTGGCGTCGCTCAGCCTGAAGCGGCTCAGGTCGTCCAGGCTTCCCTCACGCACACTCTTCGGCGTTGCCGTGATCGGGATCAGATCGCCGCTGCGCTCGACGGCGGAGTCGGCGGACTTGTCCTTCGGCAGCACGCTGTCCGAGTCGGACGTGCCGTCCCCGGCCTTCCAGAGGAGGGAGTCGCTGTTGTCGTCGGCGTACGCGACGGTCGCGGGGGCGGAGCCCTTGGCCATCATCACCAGTGCGCAGACCTCCGCCGTGTCGCCTGCGGCGATGCCGGCGGGGTCGTTTCCGGAGCACTTCGGCGTCTTGTCGGACTGCGTCGACGAGAAGCCGGACATGAGTGTGATGGCCTTGCCCGGGACACCGGCGGCGTCCACGAGCGACAGCTTCCTCGTCAGGCCAGGCCGCGTCAGGGGCTCCTCGCCGTTGTTGGTGAACGAGACGGTGAGGTAGTACGGCTGCATTCCCTTGAGTTCGTCCTTGAGTCGGACGTTCTCCAGGTCGGACGGCGCGCCGCGCAGCAGGCTCTTGGGTTCGACCGTGAGGGCGTGCGACTTCTTGTCCCGGTCGGTCAGGGTCGCCTTCCGCGCCTCGGTCTCGAGCGTGACGGGCTCGGCGGCCTCGCCGCTCGCTCCGGCTTCCTTCTGCGCGGAGGCGTCGCCGTCTCCGGACGACGAGTCACCCCCGCAGCCCGCGAGGAGGAGCACCAACGCGGCTCCCGCCCCTGCAAAACCAACACCCCGGCGTCGTGCTCCGCTACGCATGTCCCCGTCTTTCGCAAACCGCCCTGCCGCGTCGTGGCCGCGGCCGACGACGCTCATGTGCGGCCCCAGTATCACCGACGCCGCCTGCCGTGATCAAAGCGCCCTGAGGAGGGGGCGACACGGGCGAGGTGGGT
>NZ_WMLF01000567.1 GCF_014156695.1 Streptomyces durbertensis
CCCCAGGGGAGGGCGGCCCGGGGGAAAGAGCTGCCTCGTGAGAGCGGCCTCGGGGGAGGCGGCGCGGCACCACGCACGACGAAAGCAGGGACACGTGGCCAGAACCGTACGCGCGCTTGTCGTCGACAAGCCCGGTGAGCACCGTCTGGTCGCCGGACCGGTCGCCGAACCGGGACCGGGTGAGGTGCGTATCGCGGTGCACGCCGCCGGACTGTGCGGCGGCGACCTCGAACTGTACGAAGGGGTGCGGCCGCCCGACCGCGCCCGCTACCCCGTCACCCCGGGCCACGAGTGGTCCGGCACGGTCGAGGCCGTCGGCGACGGCGTGGACCCGGGCCTGCTCGGCCGCCGCACGGTCGGCGAGGCCGTCCGCACCTGCCAGGTCTGCGAACGCTGCCGGCAGGGCACCACCGGCTGCGCCGCCGGCGTGGCGCTCACCGGCTACACCGAACCGGGCGGCTGCGCGGACGTGCTGATCGTCCCCGCCCGGTCGCTGCACCCACTGGACGACACCGCCGACCTGCGGTCCGCCGCCCTGCTGGAACCGGCGGCGGCCGCCGCGGCCGCCGTGCTCGCCGGGCGGCCGCGCCCGGGCGACCGGGTCGCGGTGGTCGGCGCCGGTATGACCGGACTGCTCGCCGTGCAGCTGCTCACGGCCTACTCCCCGGCCGCGCTGTACGTGCTCGACCCGTGGCTGCGCCGCGCCGAGCTCGGGCTTGCCATGGGCGCCACCGACGCCCTGCTGCCCACCGAGGCCGACCCGCTGTACGGCCGCTGCGATGTCGTGCTGGTGGCCGGCGGTCCGGCGGCCGGCCTCACCGACGCCTGCCGGCTCGCGCTGCCCGGCGGCCGGATCGTGCTCGCCGGACCGGTCGAGGCGGACGGGCACGGTCTCGACCCGGCGGTGCTCACCGAGCACGAGCTGACCCTGCGGTCCGCCCCCGGCGCCACCCCCGCGTCCTGGGCGCACGCCGTCCGCGCCTTCCGCACCGGCCGGCTGGACCTGGCCCGGCTGATCACCCACGAACTGCCGCTGGACGACTTCGCCCGCGCCCTCCCGCTGCTCGACGACACCGCCCCCGACCACACCAAGGTGCTGCTGCGGCCCTGACCGGGGCGCGCGGGTTCTCATCCCGCACGGCGAGGGGCCCGCCGCCGGCCAAGCCGGCGACGGGCCCCTCGGATCACACGCCTTCCGAGCCGGTGGCTCAGTCGACGGTGATCGTCACCTCTATGTTCCCGCGCGTCGCGTGGGAGTACGGGCACACCTGGTGCGCCTTCTCCACCAGCTCGCGCGCGGTGGCCTCGTCGACGTTCGGGATGCTCGCCGAGATCGCGACCTTCAGACCGAAGCCGCCGGCCGGCGTCTTGCCGATACCGACCGAGGCGGTCACGGTCGAGCCGGAGATGTCGGCCTTGGCCTGCCGCGCCACGACGCCGAGCGCGCCCTGGAAGCAGGCGCTGTAGCCGGCGGCGAAGAGCTGCTCGGGGTTGGTGCCGGCGCCGCTGCCGCCCATCTGCTTGGGCGGGTTGACGACAACCTCCAGGTTGCCGTCGTCGCTGGCGACCTTGCCGTCGCGTCCGTTCTCCGCGGTGGCCACGGCGGTGTACAGGACGTCGATGGGCTGGATGGACATACGGGTTCCTCCAAAAGGAAGTACGGCCGGGGGGCTCGCGCCCACGACCCCGTCGGCCCGGACGAAGTGTAGTGCCCGCGCCGGTGGGCGTCTGCGGCGCGGTGGGGGGGAGTGCTCTGTGGCGGCCCGCCCGGGGACGGGCCCTCGGGCTCAGCCGTCGAGGGCGACGACCATCTTCCCGGTGTTGCTGCCGCGCAACATGCCGATGAAGGCGTCGACGGCGTTGCCGATCCCGCCGACGACCGTCTCCTGGTACTTCAGCTCGCCGCCGGCCAGCCAGCCGGCGACGTCCTGCTGGAAGGCGGGCCGCAGGTCCTTGTGGTCGTTGACGAGCATGCCGGTGATGCGCAGCCGCTTGCCGATGACCATGGCCAGGTTGCGGGGCGCGGCCGGCGGCTCGGTGCTGTTGTACTGGGCGATCATGCCGCAGACGGTGATGCGGCCGTGGGTGTTGAGCGCGCTGATGGCGGCTTCCAGGTGCTCGCCGCCGACGTTGTCGAAGTAGACGTCGATGCCGTCCGGCGCGGCTTCCCGGAGCTGGTCGCGGACCGGGCCGTCCTTGTAGTTGAACGCCGCGTCGAAGCCGAACTCCTCGGTGAGCAGCCGCACCTTCTCCGCCGATCCGGCGCTGCCGACCACCCGGGAGGCGCCCTTCAGCCGGGCGATCTGGCCGACCATGCTGCCGACCGCGCCGGCCGCGCCGGACACGAACACCGCGTCGCCCTCCTTGAAGGAGGCCACCTCCAGCAGGCCCGCGTACGCGGTCAGCCCCGGCATGCCGAGCACGCCCAGATAGGTGCTGAGCGGGGCGGCCTCCGCGGAGACCGGGACCGCGCCGGCGGCGCCGATCGTCGCGTACTCGCGCCAGCCGGCGCCGTGCAGGACGTGGTCGCCGGGCTTGAAGCCGTCGGCACGGGACTCCACCACGACGCCGACCGCCCCGCCGTCCATCGGCTGGTCGAGCTGGAACGGCGGCACGTAGGACTTCACGTCGTTCATCCGGCCGCGCATGTACGGGTCCACCGACATGTACAGGTTGCGGATCAGCAGCTGGCCGTCGTTCGGCGCCTGGACCGGCGCCTCGCGCAGCGCGAAGTCCTCGGGGACGGGCCAGCCGTCGGGGCGCCTGGTCAGGTGCCACTCGCGGGCGGTGGCGGGTACCGGTCGGTTCGGGGCGGTCACGGTGGGGTACCTCCGAATAGTTCAGGCACTGAAGTTTCTGTGGCCCACCCTGCACCTTGATATTTCATGTTGTCAACTAAATGGTTACCC
>NZ_WMLF01000568.1 GCF_014156695.1 Streptomyces durbertensis
GCTGATACTGGGCGCCGCGGGCGGAGGCTGGCTCTACATCGAGCACCTCAACAACAACCTCACCAAGGACGACCTGCACCTGGGCGACAACAAGCTGGAGAAGAGCCAGCCCAACGCCGCGGGCCAGGCCCCCATGAACATCCTGCTGCTGGGCTCCGACAGCCGGAACAGCGACGAGAACGTGCGGCTCGGCGGCGCCAGGGCCGACCGGGGACGGCCACCGCTGGCCGACGTCCAGATGCTGCTGCACGTCTCGGCGGACCGCAGCAACATGTCGGTGCTCTCCATCCCCCGCGACACCCGCGTCACCATCCCCAAGTGCACGGACCCCGACGACAACACGGTCTACGCGCAGCGCATCGACAAGATCAACGCCAGCCTGCAGAACGGCGGCCCCGGCTGCACGGTCGCCACCTGGGAGGAACTGACCGGCATCCCCATAGACCACTTCATGATGGTCGACTTCGCCGGTGTCGTCTCGATGGCCGACGCCGTCGGCGGGGTTCCCGTCTGCGTCGACCGCAACGTCCACGACCCCAAGTCCGGGCTGCGGCTGGAGGAGGGCGAGACGGTCGTCCGGGGCGAGGCGGCACTCCAGTGGCTCCGCACCCGGCACGGCTTCGAGGACGGCTCCGACCTCGGCCGGGCCAAGGCCCAGCACCTGTACATGAACGCGATGGTCCGCGAGCTGAAGGCCGGCACCAAGCTCACCAACCCCGGCAAGCTCCGCAACCTCGCCGAGCAGGCCACCAGGGCGCTCACCGTCGACACCGGCCTGGGCTCGGTGAAGCGGCTCTACGACCTCGGCGAGGACCTGCGCCGCGTCCCCACCAGGCGCATCACCATGGCGACCATGCCCTGGGTGTACTCGCAGGGCGGCAGCTACGTACTGCCCAAGGAAGGGGACGCCGAGAAGGTGTTCTCCATGATCCGCCACGACATCGCCCTCGACGGCCGTGACAAGGGCCGCAGGCTGCCGGACGAGTCCCCTGAGACCGGCGACCCCGCCGCGCCACCCGCCGAGATCGACGTCCGGGTGCTCAACGGCACCGGAACGGCCGCCCAGGCACCGGTCTCCGGCCGCGCCTCCCTGGTCGCCGGCCGGCTCCAGAACAAGGGCTTCACCCGCGCCTGGGCCGACACCACGCGGGTCTCCAAGTGGGACACCCAGATCAGCTACGGCTCGGCGGACCTGCGGGGCGACGCCCTCGCGGTCGCCGAAGCGCTGGGCATCCCCGCGAAGCTGGTGAAGCAGTCGGCGGCCGAGACCGGGATCACGCTCACCGTCGGCGCCGACTGGCGCGCGGGAGCCGACTACCCGCACGTGTCCACGTCCCCGACCCCGGGGGCCGGTCCCACCGGCCCGCCCGGCGCCGACGCCACCGCCGACCCGGCGGACTCCGCCGGCGAGGACGGCGCCGCCGACCACGAGGACGACAGCAAGGTGCCGGACAGTCTGGAAGGGCTGAACGGCGACGACAACTCGGCCTGCATGACGGTCAACCCCCGCTACAGCTTCTGAGCAGCCGCGCGGGCCGGGGCACGGCAGCCGCCGTGCCCCGGCCCGCTGACGCGGTACCTGACCCGCGCGGCGCTCAGGCGTGCTGCGGGGCGCGCGTCGAGGCGATCACCTTGCGGGCCAGCTTGCGCGGGCTGGTGAGGTAGCCCCAGCCCCACGACATGTGCATGGTGGCCAGCGCGAGCGGGATCCGGGCCCGGGCCGCCGCCGGCAGGCCGCGCCCGGCGGGCACCGAACCCGCCACGATCGCCGCCAGGTAACCGCCCGGCACGACAAGCGCCCACGGCGTGACCAGCACACCGGCCACCGTGCCCGCCGCGATGGCCAGCACGGCCGTCGGCGGCGCGAGGTAGCGCAGGTTGATCGACCCCGCGTGGTAGCGGGCGACGACGTGCCGCCAGCGCCCGTAGTTGCGGTACTGCTTGGCCAGCGCCCGCACGCTCGGCCGGGGCCGGTAGGACACCAGCAGCTCCGGCGAGAACCAGATGCGGCCGCCGTCCTGCCGGATGCGGAAGTTCAGCTCCCAGTCCTGCGCCCGGATGAACTCCTCGTTGTAGCCGCCGAGCTTCTCCAGCACCTCCCGCCGGAACACCCCGAGGTAGACGGTCTCGGCCTCACCGGCGGCGCCACCGGTGTGGAAGGCCGCGTTCCCGACGCCGATCCGGCTGGTCATCGCGGCGGCGACGGCCTGCTCCCAGTGGTTCTCGCCCTCGGCGTGCATGATGCCGCCGACGTTCGCCGCACCCGTCTCCTCCAGGAGCCGCACGGCGGTGCGGATGTAGCCCGGCGAGAGCATGCCGTGGCCGTCCACCCGGACGACCACCGGGTGCGAGGACGCCCGGATCGCCGCGTTCAGCCCGGCCGGGGTGCGGCCCGTCGGGTTCGGCACGGTGCGCACCCGCGGGTCCTCGGCGACCAGCTCCGCCGCGATCTCGTCCGTACGGTCCTCCGACGGCCCGAGCGCGATCACCACCTCCAGCTCACCCGCGTAGTCCTGTTCCAGGATGTGGCGGACCGAGGTGCGCAGATAGCGCTCCTCGTTGAGCACGGGCATGATCACCGAAACGGCGGGGAGGGCGGTGTGGTGCTGGTCTGCTGCGGAGGTCACCCGGTCACGTTACCGCGTACGGGGGAACGTCCCGCACGGCAGCCGGGCCCGGCGCCCGGCCGGGCTTACGGTGCACTCACCGCCGGGCACGGCCCCGGGGCACGCGGCGCTGTCGACGAGGTCAGCGCTGCCGGCGAGTCGGCGCTGCCGGCGCGGCCGGCGACGCGTGACACCCGGACGCGACGGCGCAGACCGCCCGCTCCGCCGCCTCGGAGGTGTCGCCCTTGCCCCCGTCGCCGCGTCCCCGCCC
>NZ_WMLF01000569.1 GCF_014156695.1 Streptomyces durbertensis
CACCGGCCCCACCCTCACGATCCGCCGCTTCCCCCGCTCCTACACCCTGCGCGAGCTGACCGGGCTCGGCACCCTCGACGAGCCGACCGTGCTGCTGCTGTCCGCGCTCGTCCGCGCCAAGTTCAACGTGATCGTCTCCGGCGCCACCGGCTCCGGGAAGACCACCCTCCTCAACGCCCTGTCCGGACTCATCCCCGACGGCGAACGTGTCATCACCGTCGAGGACGCCGCCGAACTCCAGCTCCAGCAGTCCCACGTGATCTCCCTGGAGTCCCGGCCGCCCAACGTCGAGGGCAAGGGCCAGATCACCATCCGCGACCTCGTCCGCAACTCCCTGCGCATGCGCCCCGACCGCGTCATCGTCGGCGAGGTCCGCGGCGGCGAGACACTGGACATGCTCCAGGCCATGTCCACCGGCCACGACGGCTCCCTCGCCACCGTCCACGCCAACAGCGCCGAGGACGCCCTCATGCGCCTCCAGACACTCGCCTCGATGTCCGAGGTGAAGATCCCCTTCGCCGCGCTCCGGGACCAGATCAACAGCGCCGTGGACGTCCTCGTCCAACTCGCCCGCCACCCCGACGGCTCCCGCCGCGTCTCCGAGGTCGCGGTCCTCGCCTCGGGCGGCCGGGAGGAGTACCTGCTCACCACCGTCGTCCGGTTCGCCGCGCAGCCGGCCGCCGGGGACCGGACCGTCGCCGGCCGGTTCGAGCACTTCCCCCTGCCGCGCCGCGTCGCCGAACGCCTCCACCTGGCCGGCGAACCCCTGCCACCGGCCTTCGGCGTCGGCGACAGCGACCTCGAACTGGCCACCAGGAAGGCCGGACACCAGCCGTGAACCGAGACCAGCTCGTCCTGCTCACCCTCACCGCCGCCGTGCTCACCCTCGCCGTCGCCGTCCTCGGACTGCGCCTGTGGTTCGCCGGCCGAGTACAGCAGCAGGAACTCATCCAACGCTTCGAACCCGGCGCCGCCGGCGACGAACACCACCCCGCCGGACGCCGCTTCGCCGCCCTCGACCGCCGACTCCGCGCCACCAACCCCGGACGGCGACTCGAACAACGCCTCGCCGCCACGGGCTTGGCGCTCACCCCCGGCGAGTTCGTCGTCTACGTGACACTCGGCGCCGGCCTGCTCTGGTTCCTCGCCCAGGCCGCGCTCGCCGCGTTCTTCGGACCCGTCGCCGCACTGCTCGGCCTGTGGGCCGCGTTCGCCTTCCTCAACTGGCAACGGCAGAAGCGCATCGACCGCTTCATCAACCAACTCCCCGAACTGGCAAGGCTGCTCGCCAACGGAACCCAGGCCGGCCTCGCCCTCCGCACCGCCATCACCATGGCCGCCGAGGAGATGGAGGCACCCGCCGGCGAGGAACTCGCCAAGGTCGCCGACCGGCTCGCCCTCGGCCACTCCGTCGACGAGGCCCTGGGCGAACTCGCCGAACGACTGCCCTCCCGCGAACTCGTCGTCCTCGTCACCACCCTTGTCCTCTCCAGCCGCGCCGGCGGACAGGTCGTCGACTCCCTGCGCAACCTCACCGCCACCCTCGAACAGCGCAAGGAGACCAGGCGCGAGGTCAGGACCCAGCTCTCCCAGGTCAACATGACCGCCTACGCCGTCCCGCTCATCGGGTTCGGCGTGCTGCTCATGATGGACCGCGCGGGCCCCGGCACCCTCGACCGCCTCACCAGCACGTTCCTCGGGCAGGCCGCGGTCGTCACCGCCTTCGCGCTGTACGCGCTCGGCTTCTTCATCATCCGCCGCATGTCCCGCATCGACGTCTGAGCGCGGAGGAACACCACCCCATGAGCACGGCACCGCTCCTCGCCCTCGCCGCCACCCTGTGCGCCGCCGGCCTCGTCGCCGGGCTACGGCTCTACCGCGCCGAGACCAAGCTCCCCGACGACCTGCGGATCGCCCTGGAGGTCGGCGCCACCCGCACCACCCCCGTCGGCTCCGCCGTCGACCGGCTCGGCATGCGCTGGGCCCCCCTCGTCCTCCGCCTGATGGGAGAACGCCGCGTCGACCGCGTCCGCCGCCGCATCGACTACGCCGGCAACCCCGGCGGCCTCACCGTCGACCGCTACGCCGCGCGACGCGCCGTCTACGGCGCCCTCGGCCTGCTCGGCGCGCTCGCCATGCTCAGTGCCGGCCACCACCTGCTCGCCGTCGCCATGCTCGCCTTCGCGGTCTTCTGGGTCGAGGTCGGCATCGCCGCCGCCATCCGCATCCGCAAGGACGAGATCGAACGCACCCTCCCCGACTTCCTCGACGTCCTCGCCGTCGTCGTCTCCGCCGGCCTCGGCTTCCGCCAGGCCCTCGACCGCGTCTCCGAACGCTACGAGGGCCCCTGGGCCGACGAACTCCGCATCACCCTGCGCCAGATGGACATGGGCGTCAGCCGCCGCCAGGCGTTCGAAGAGCTGCGCCGCCGCAACGACTCCGAACAGGTCGCCATGTTCGTCACCGCCCTCCAACAGGGCGAGGACCTCGGCGCGCCCATCGTCGACACCCTCATCGCCATCGCCACCGACATGCGCCGCGCCGACGCCCAGAACGCCCGCCGCCGCGCCGCCAAGGCCGTCCCCAAAGCCACCCTCGTCGTCACCACCGTGATGGTCCCGGCCACCCTCATCCTGCTCATCGCCGGCCTCTTCCTCGGCACCGGAACCGACTTCGCACCCCTCACCAGCGAGTAGCCGACCCGCACCGGCGACCCCACGTGAGCCGAACCACCCACGTCCCCGGAACCGCCGCCTCACCGCCACACGTCACCGCCACTGTCACCGCCTCCGCTCCTGCGGCCCCGCCCCGCCACCGCAGAACTCCTCCGGCCCGACCCGAAGGGAAACGCGCGATGCCCGCCGACCCTCTCTCTA
>NZ_WMLF01000057.1 GCF_014156695.1 Streptomyces durbertensis
CTGCTGTGCCTGGTGGCCGTCCCGCTCGCGCTGCTCGACTCCGGCGAGGGGGAGGCGAGGGCGGACTCGCGGGGCTTTGTCGTCGAGTACGGCAAGGCGGGCGAGGGGGAGGGCGCGGACCGCCGGCTGCTGGAGGGCGCCGGGGTGCTGGAGGAGGCGGCGGACCGGCTGAACGCGCGGCTGGTGCTGCCGCGCACGATCCGGGTCACCGCCCGCACCTGTCCCGAGGCCGCCGCGCACTACGACCTGGAGAAGTCGCGTATCGAGATCTGCTACTCGTTCGTGGCCGAGGTCCGGGAGCTGTTCGAGCGTGCGGAGGGGGACGACGCGCGGGTGCGGGCCAAGACCCTCGGCGTGCTCACCGAGACGATCTACCACGAGGCCGCGCACGCGCTCATCGACAAGCTGGAACTCCCCTTCACCGGGCGGGAGGAGGACGCCGCCGACCAGTTCGCGGCCTACCACCTGATACCGCAGGGCCGCCACGGCCGGGCGGCGCTGCTGGCGGCGGCCGAGAACTTCGCGCTGTACGCCGAGGACACCGACCCGGAGGACATCGACTTCGGCGGCGAGCACAGCCCGGATGCGGTGCGGGCCGCCTCCTACTACACCTATCTGTACGGCTCGGACCCGAAGCGGTACGCCCGCCTGGTCGACGACGGCCTGGTCGGCGAGGAGCGCGCGGAGGTGGCGGAGGACGAGTACCGGGCGCTTCGGCGCGGCTGGCGCGCCCTCCTCGCCCCGCATCTCCGGCAGGGCTGAGATCCGCGGAAGCCCCTCGCCCAGGCGCCTCCCACCGGTTTTGTGCGCGATCAGCCGACAGAAGAGTTGAGTCCCCCACGCTCAGGTCTGTTGACGGCCGGGGCACGCTGATGCATGCTTGAGTCAGTTCCACTCATACTTCGTTGGAGGAGATCCCGAAATGGCACGTGCGGTCGGCATCGACCTGGGTACGACGAACTCCGTCGTCAGTGTGCTCGAAGGCGGTGAGCCCACCGTCATCACCAACGCGGAGGGCGCCAGGACCACGCCGTCCGTCGTCGCCTTCGCGAAGAACAGCGAGGTTCTTGTCGGTGAGGTCGCCAAGCGGCAGGCCGTCACCAACGTCGACAGGACGATCCGGTCGGTCAAGCGCCACATGGGCACCGACTGGAAGATCAACCTGGACGGCAAGGACTTCAACCCGCAGCAGATGAGCGCGTTCGTGCTGCAGAAGCTGAAGCGGGACGCCGAGGCCTACCTGGGCGAGAAGGTCACGGACGCGGTCATCACCGTCCCGGCCTACTTCAACGACCACGAGCGCCAGGCCACGAAGGAGGCCGGCGAGATCGCCGGTCTGAACGTGCTGCGCATCGTGAACGAGCCGACGGCCGCCGCGCTGGCCTACGGTCTCGACAAGGAGGACCAGACGATCCTGGTCTTCGACCTCGGTGGCGGTACGTTCGACGTCTCGCTGCTGGAGATCGGCGACGGTGTCGTCGAGGTGAAGGCCACCAACGGCGACAACCACCTCGGCGGCGACGACTGGGACCAGCGGGTCGTCGACTACCTGGTCAAGCAGTTCCAGTCCGGCCACGGCGTGGACCTGTCCAAGGACAAGATGGCCCTCCAGCGTCTGCGTGAGGCGGCGGAGAAGGCCAAGATCGAGCTGTCCTCGTCCACCGAGACCTCGATCAACCTGCCGTACATCACGGCGTCCGCCGAGGGCCCGCTGCACCTGGACGAGAAGCTGACCCGCGCCCAGTTCCAGCAGCTGACGGCCGACCTGCTCGAGCGCTGCAAGACGCCGTTCATGAACGTGATCAAGGACGCCGGCATCCAGCTGTCCGAGATCGACCACGTCGTGCTGGTCGGCGGTTCCACCCGCATGCCCGCCGTCGCCGAGCTCGTCAAGGAGCTGACCGGCGGCAAGGAGGCCAACAAGGGTGTGAACCCGGACGAGGTCGTCGCCATCGGCGCGTCCCTCCAGGCCGGTGTCCTCAAGGGCGAGGTCAAGGACATCCTCCTGCTGGACGTCACCCCGCTGTCCCTCGGTATCGAGACCAAGGGCGGCATCATGACCAAGCTGATCGAGCGCAACACCACGATCCCGACGAAGCGTTCGGAGATCTTCACCACCGCCGACGACAACCAGCCGTCCGTGCCGGTGAACGTCTACCAGGGTGAGCGCGAGATCGCCGCGTACAACAAGAAGCTCGGCATGTTCGAGCTGACCGGTCTGCCCCCGGCGCCGCGCGGCGTCCCGCAGATCGAGGTCACCTTCGACATCGACGCCAACGGCATCATGCACGTCTCCGCCAAGGACCTCGGTACCGGCAAGGAGCAGCGCATGACCGTCACCGGCGGCTCCGCGCTCCCCAAGGACGACATCGAGCGCATGATGCGGGACGCCGAGCAGTACGCGGAGGAGGACAGCAAGCGCCGCGAGGCCGCGGAGACCCGCAACCAGGCCGAGCAGCTCGTCTACACCACCGAGAAGTTCATCAAGGACAACGAGGACAAGGTCCCGGGCGAGATCAAGACCGAGGTCGAGGCGGCCGTCGCCGACCTCAAGGAGAAGCTGAAGGGCGAGGACACCGCCGCGATCCGCGAGGCGTCCGAGAAGGTCGCCACGACCAGCCAGAAGCTCGGCCAGGCCATGTACGCCGACGCGCAGGCCCAGCAGGCCACCGCCGGTGGCCCGGCGGGTGGCGCCGACGCCGGCCAGGCCGGCGAGGACGACGTCGTCGACGCCGAGATCGTGGACGACGAGAAGGACAAGCGACAGGGTGGTGCCGCGTGACGGAGGAGACGCCGGGTTTCGACAACAACGAGCCCGAGGTCCCCGCCGACGACGCCGCACGCTCCGATGACACGGCGCGGGGCACCGGGTCCGCCGACCAGGCGGGCCCGGGCGCCCCGGCGGCGGAGTCGGAGGGGGCGTCGGCCGCCGGCGAGGCCAAGCCGGGCTCCGGAGACGGACAGGAGGTCCAGCAGGTCGCGCTGACCGCCCAGTTGGACCAGACGAGGACCGCCCTGCGCGAGCGCACGGAGGACCTCCAGCGGCTCCAGGCGGAGTTCGCCAACTACCGCCGCCGTGTCGAGCGGGACCGGGTCACGGTCAAGGAGGTCGCCGTCGCGAACCTGCTGACCGAACTGCTCCCGGTGCTGGACGACATCGGTCGCGCCCGCGACCACGGCGAGCTGGTCGGCGGCTTCAAGGTGGTGGCCGAGTCCCTGGAGACGGTCGTCGCCAAGATGGGCCTCCAGCAGTTCGGCAAGGAGGGCGAGCCCTTCGACCCGACGGTCCACGAGGCGCTGATGCACTCGTACTCGCCCGAGGTGAGCGAGACGACGTGTGTGCAGATCCTCCAGCCGGGCTACCGCATCGGCGAGCGCACCATCCGCCCCGCGCGGGTGGGCGTGGCCGAGCCGCAGCCCGGCGGGCCCGCCAGGTCCGAGGACGCGTCCGCCGACGCCGGCAAGGACGTCAAGGAGGCCGGGGAGGCCAAGGGCTCCGACGACGGGGAGAACGGTGGCCCCGAGGAGGGCTGACGCCAGGGCGGTGACCGTGCAGGTGCGGCAGGTACGGAAGGAGGGACGCCGAGGATGAACCTCAGCAGGGAAGTCCTGGAGAAGGATCTCTACAAGGTCCTCGGCGTGCCCAAGGATGCCACCGAGGCGGAGATCAAGAAGGCGTACCGGAAGCTCGCCCGCGAGTTCCACCCGGACGCCAACAAGGGCGACGTCAAGGCCGAGGAGCGCTTCAAGGAGGTCTCCGAGGCGAACGACATCCTCTCCGATCCCAAGTCCCGCAAGGAGTACGACGAGGCGCGGACGCTGCTGGGCTCGGGCGGTTTCCGCCCGGGCCCCGGCGCCGGCGGCAACTTCAACTTCGACCTGAACGACCTCTTCGGAGGCCAGCAGGGTCAGGGCGGAGGCGGCGCCGGCGGGTTCGGCGGCGGCTTCGGGGACATGTTCGGCGGCCTGTTCGGCCGGGGCGGCCCGGGCACCCGGGCGCAGCCCCGGCGCGGCCAGGACGTCGAGTCGGAGGTGACGCTCAGCTTCACCGAGGCCGTCGAGGGCGCCACCGTCCCGCTGCGGATGTCCAGCAGCGCCGCCTGCAAGGCGTGTTCGGGTACCGGCGACAAGAACGGCACACCGCGCGTGTGCCCGACGTGCGTCGGCACCGGGCAGGTCAGCCGGGGCGGGGGCGGCGGCTTCTCGCTCACCGACCCGTGCATGGACTGCCGGGGTCGCGGCCTGATCGCCGAGGACCCGTGCGACGTGTGCCGGGGCAGCGGGCGGGCGACCAGCTCGCGCACGATGCACGTCCGCATCCCGGCGGGCGTCGCCGACGAGCAGCGCATCCGGCTGCGCGGCAAGGGCGCGCCCGGCGAGCGCGGCGGCCCGGCCGGCGACCTGTACGTCGTCGTCCACGTCGACAAGCACCCGCTGTTCGGGCGGCGCGGGGACAACCTCACCGTCACCGTGCCCGTCACCTTCCCGGAGGCGGCGCTCGGCGGAGAGATCCGCGTTCCGACGCTCGGCGAGCAACCGGTGACGCTCAAACTCCCCCCGGGCACCCCGAGCGGGCGTACGATGCGCGTCCGGGGGAAGGGAACGGTACGTAAGGACGGCACGCGGGGTGACCTGCTGGTCACCGTCGAGGTGTCCGTCCCCAGGGAGTTGGGCGACAAGGCGCGGGAGGCCCTGACGGTCTACCGCGAGGCCACCGCCGGGGAGGACCCGCGGGCGGCGCTGTTCAAGGCCGCGAAGGGAGACTGACGTGACGACGACCGGCCGAGGCGGACGCAGAAACAACCCCTACGAGCTGACCGAGGAATCACCGGTCTACGTCATCTCCGTCGCCGCGCAGCTCTCCGGGCTGCACCCGCAGACGCTCCGGCAGTACGACCGGCTCGGCCTGGTCTCCCCCGACCGCACGGCCGGGCGGGGCCGGCGCTACTCGGCGCGCGACATCGAGCAGCTGCGCGAGGTGCAGCGGCTCAGCCAGGACGAGGGCATCAACCTGGCCGGCATCAAGCGCATCATCGAGCTGGAGAACGAGGTGCGTGCGCTGCGGGCGCAGGTGGCCGAGCTGACCCAGGCGGTCGAGGGCGCGGCGGTGGCGATGCGGCAGCGGGAGGCGCAGGTCCACGCGTCCTACCGCAGCGAGCTTGTCCCGTACCGCGACGTGCACCGGCCGAGCGCGCTGGTGGTCTGGCGGCCCCAGCCGCGCGACGACTGAGGGCGCGCCCGCCGCCTGGTGGGACAACGGCGAGAGGCCCGACCGGTGGTGACCGGTCGGGCCTCTCGCCGCTCGTGTGGAGACGAGGTGCGCCGGGGCGAGCCCGGGAACGGGGGTGAGTCCCGGGCTCGCCCCGGCGGGGTCCCGCACCGCGGGGAGGCGGCGGGACGGCCTCGCGGCCCGGTGGCGCAGGGCGTTACGCCACCGGGCGGGTCCTCGCGTGTCAGAACGCGAAGACGTGGGACTGCTCGGCGCCCAGCACGCAGCTGTTGCCGAACGTGCGCTCGTAGGACACCCGGCGGCCGTCGAAGACTCCTTCGGCCGTGACCACATAGGGGTCGTAGATCATCGGGCACATGCGGTCCTCGTTCACCGGCAGCGCGTTGAAGTCGCCGTCCGCCTTGAACAGGTCCGCACACGCCTTGGCCGCGGCGGGGTGTGAGCCGCCGGTCGGCTGGCAGTTCAGGGTGACCGCGCGCAGCGGAACGCTGCTGGCGGCGGTCTCGCCCTTGGCGACGGTGAGCGTCAGGGCGGTGGGCGCGTAGAGGGAGTCGGACGTGGCGGGGGTGGCGAGGGCGGTGCCGCTCAACGGCCCGAGCACTGCTGCTGTCAACAGGGTGCCTGCCGTTGCCCATCGCGCGGTGTTCCGCATTGTGTGCTTCCTTCCGCTTTCGGGGTATGTGACGGATTGCGTTGTCGCGTCTCGGAGTCTGCCGAGAATCTCCACACCGCGCACATCAACCGATCAAAACAAGTAGCGATGCGTATCACATGCGTGGCCGAATGTGACGGGCGCGCGCCGGTGTGAGGCGTGGTCGAACCGCCTCTGGCCATGGGGGACTTCAGATCCGTTGAAGCCGACACTATGTGTCCGTGCGGTTACGGACAGCGTAGTGATTGGCCGAAATCGTACGGCTGTTGGCCAACCGAACGGCGCTTCCCGCGCGTTGGGCGGCGTAGGAAGCGCGGTGAAGGCGTGCGGCGCGTGGGGCGTGCGGCGCGTGGGGGCGCGCGCCGCACGCCGCCCGACGGGTCCCGGGTGGTCGACTTCGGAGACGGGTGAGGCCCTGGGTTCGGGGAGCGGCCTGGCACGGTCCGGTTCCGCGTGGGCGTCGGGGTGCCGGGCGGTGTCACGGCTCTCAGGTGACGGTCGGCACGCGTTCCCCGACCCTCGGGGTGGCCGGAGGCCGAGGCCGCGGAGGCGCCCCACGACGGGCTGACGCCGGCGGCCCGCCGCTACTCGCCCGCCGCGCGGCGGGCCAGTGGCACCTCGCGGACGGCGAGGACGAGCAGCAGCGCCACCAGCGCGATCGGCGCCGCGTACAGGTGCACGTCGGCGATGCCGTGGCCGTACGCGCTCTCGATCACCTGCCGCACGGGAGCGGGCAGGCTGCCCAGGTCGGGGATGCCGCCGCCCGCGGCGCCGCTCTGCGGGATGCCGGCGGCCGCCATGCCCTCCTCGACGTAGTGCGAGACCCGTCCGGACAGCGCCGCGCCGAGCGCCGAGACGCCGACCGCGCCGCCGAGCGAGCGGAAGAAGGTGACGGAGGAGCTGGCCGCGCCGAGTTGTTCGGGGGAGACCTGGTTCTGGGTGGCCAGGACGAGGTTCTGCATCATCATGCCGATACCCGTGCCCAGCAGCCCCATGTACACGGCGAGTTGCCAGTAGGCGGTGTCGTACCGCATCGTGCCGAGCAGTCCGAGGCCGGCGGTGACCAGGGTGCCGCCGGCGACCAGCCAGGCCTTCCAGCGGCCGGTCCTGGTGATCACCAGGCCGGAGACCGTGGAGGAGACGAAGAGACCCGCGATCATCGGGATCGTCATGACGCCAGCCATCGTCGGCGACTCGCCGCGCGCGAGCTGGAAGTACTGGCTCAGGAAGACCGTCGAGCCGAACATCGCGACGCCGACGAACAGCGAGGCGAACGCGGAGAGCGCGATCGTGCGGTTGCGGAAGAGCCACAGCGGCATGACAGGCTCGGCCGCGCGGGCCTCGACGCGGACGAACAGCACGCCGAGCAGGACCGAGCCGCCGACCATGACCGCCGTCTGCCAGGAGGCCCAGGCGTAGGAGTCGCCGGCGAGCGTCACCCACACCAGCAGCAGGCAGACGGACGCCGCGACGAGCAGGGCGCCGAGCCAGTCGACGCGCACGTCGGGTCGTCGGACCACGGGCAGTCGGAGGGTGCGCTGGAGCACTGCCAGCGCGATCACCGCGAACGGCACCCCGACGTAGAAGCACCAGCGCCAGCCGAGCCCCGGGGTGTCGGTGATCACGCCGCCGAGCAGCGGACCGCCGACCGTGGCGACGGCGAACGTGGCGCCGAAGTAGCCGCTGTAGCGGCCGCGTTCGCGCGGCGGGACGAGGGAGGCGAGGATCACCTGCGCGAGCGCCACCAGGCCGCCCACGCCGATTCCCTGGACCGCGCGGAAGGCGATCAGCGCACCGGGCGACTGGGCGAGCCCGGCGCCCGCCGAGGCCAGGACGAAGACCACGATCGCCGACTGGACGAGCACCTTCTTGCTGGCCAGGTCCGCGAGCTTGCCCCACAGCGGGGTGGACGCGGTCATCGACAGCAGTGAGGCGGTGACAACCCAGGTGTAGGCGCTCTGGCCGCCGCCGAGGTCGGCGACGATCCGGGGGAGCGCGGTGGAGACGACCGTCGAGGAGAGGATCGCGACGAACATGCCGAGCAGCAGCCCGCTCAGCACCTTCATCACCTGCCGGTGGCTCATCAGCGGGGCGGCGGGTCCGGTGCTCGCGGGCTTGTCGGTCGGGGCGCGGGCCGCCTCCGCCGTGGTCGCTTCGGTCACCTGTCGTCCCGTCCCTTCCGAGGCATATAGTTCGTTGCTCTAAGCAACTGTACGCCCAGGGGGACGCGCGCTCGGGCCCGGAACGGGCAAACATCGGTTAAAGAACGCGCACGCCCGCGGAGGTCGCGGAAGACGCCCGCAGGGGCCGACCGGGGTGCCGGAGCCCCCTCCCGTTCGCTAGGGTCGCGTCCATGGCTCACAACCCCCATGCACCGCAGGGACCGCAGGGCGGTCACGACCCCGCCGGCAGCACCCAGATGTTCCGCGCCTTCGTCGACGAGGGCACCCCCCGACAGGCCGCCGCTCCGCCGCCGGCCACGCGCGGCCCGCGCGTCGGGCTGATCGCCGGAGTGGTCGCCGCCGTGGTGGTCCTCGGCGCGATCGTCTGGCTCGCGATGGGCTGACCCGTCACCTGGGCGGCGGCGCGACCGCCGATGCGCGCGCGCCCCGCCTCCAGCGGGCCGCCGGTCTGTCCGAGTCCGGCGGCCCGTCGTGTCACTCCTCCGCGATGAGCCCCTCGCGCAGCTGCGCGAGCGTCCGGGTCAGCAGCCGGGACACGTGCATCTGCGAGATGCCGACCTCCTCGCCGATCTGCGACTGCGTCATGTTGGCGAAGAACCGCAGCATGATGATGCGGCGCTCACGGGCCGGCAGGCGGGCCAGCAGCGGCTTCAGCGCCTCCCGGTACTCCACGCCCTCCAGCGCGGCGTCCTCGTAGCCCAGGCGGTCCGCCAGGGACCCCTCGCCGCCGTCCTCCTCCATCGACGGCGAGTCCAGCGAGCTGGCCGTGTAGGCGTTGCCCACCGCCAGGCCGTCGACCACGTCCTCCTCCGACACGCCGAGGCAGGCGGCGAGTTCGGGCACGGTGGGGGAGCGGTCCAGCTTGTGCGACAGCTCGTCGCTCGCCTTCGTCAGCGCCAGCCGCAGCTCCTGGAGGCGGCGCGGCACCCGCACCGACCACGAGGTGTCGCGGAAGAAGCGCTTGATCTCGCCGACGACGGTCGGCATCGCGAACGTCGGGAACTCCACGCCGCGTTCGCAGTCGAAGCGGTCGATCGCCTTGATCAGGCCGATGGTGCCGACCTGGACGATGTCCTCCATCGGCTCGTTGCGGCTGCGGAACCGGGCGGCCGCGTAGCGGACCAGCGGCAGGTTCAGCTCGATCAGGGTGTCCCGCACGTAGTGCCGTTCGGGGCTGTCCTCGTCCAGCGCCGCCAGCCGCAGGAAGAGTGAGCGGGAGAGGGCGCGGGTGTCGATGCCGTCGGCGTGCCGGACAGCGCCGTCCGGCCCCGCGGCACCCTGCGGTGCGTTGGTAGTGATCTCGTCGGTGAGCACCTTCGAGCTGCCCAGTTCTACGGACATGCCACCCCCTTGAGGATCGCGGACGGGTCGCTGCGGCTGTCCCCGGTTGAGGACGGGTCCCCCACCTGAATACCGGAGGCGGGGACGCCGCAAACGCACTTCTTGCAGATTGTCACAAGTCAGCAACGCGATGTAGCGCCATGTCGATAAAACAGCACAGCTGGGAAGACTGTCGAGCCCCCGGGGGTCACTCGAACTGGTTAGCTCTCGATGGTGTTTGCGGCTCGCAGCCTCGCGAAGCTGCGCGACAGCAGCCGGGACACGTGCATCTGCGACACCCCCAACTCCGCGCTGATCTGCGACTGCGTCAGGTTTCCGTAGTACCGCAGCACCAGGATGCGCTGCTCCCGCTCGGGCAGTTGGACCAGCAGGTGGCGCACCAGCTCCCGCCGTTCCACGCCGTCCAACTCCGGGTCCTCGTAGCCGAGTCGGTCGACGAGGCCGGGCATGGCGTCGTCGCGCTCGGTGACCGCCTCCAGCGACGTCGGCCGGTAGGCGCGGCCCGCCTCCAGGCAGGCCAGCACGTCCTCCTCCGGCACCCGCAGCCGCTCGGCGATCTCCGCGGTGGTCGGGTGGCGCCCGTGCTGGACCGTCAGGTCCTCGGTCGCGCCGCTGACCTGCGCCCACATCTCGTGCAGCCGCCGCGGCACGTGCACGGTGCGCACGTTGTCCCGGAAGTAGCGGCGGATCTCGCCGACGATCGTCGGCATCGCGAACGTCGGGAACTGCACGCCGCGGTTGTGGTCGAAGCGGTCGATGGCGTTGATGAGCCCGATGGTGCCGACCTGGACGATGTCCTCCATCGGCTCGTTGCGGTTGTGGAAGCGGCGTGCGACGTACCGGACGAGCGGGATGTTCAGCTCGATCAGGGCCGCCCTGGCGCGGTTGTGCTCCGCCGTCCCCGGCCGATGCCGGGCGAGTCGTTCGAAGAGCGCCTGCGTCATCGCCCGGTTGCCGGCGCTGCGCTCCTCGCGTGCCTGAGTCGCAGCCACCGTCGGACCACCCCTCTCGAACGTTCAAGTCTGTAACACCCGGGAAAAGCGGTCATAGCATCACAATTCCCCATGCTTGTGTGCAAGGAGGTGCACGCCGTGTTGATGGTGACCGGGTACGGCCGAACGGCCCCCGCGCCGCGGCGGGTGAACAAACGTTCCTGTTGGTGCGGCGCGGCGTCAGAGCCGCGGCAGGAGGGTGTCAGTTGACCAGTTCGGTCATGAACTTGCCGACGCCCTGCGCGGCGCTGGAGATGCCCTCGAAGCCGACGTGGACGAGCTCGGACGCCCGCTTCGGCGAGGTGATGATCGTGTACAGCACAAAGGTGACCAGAATGAACAGAGCGATCTTCTTTACCTGCATCCCCTTCGCCCTCCCCGGCCGCACTCCGCCCCACGGACATCGGGCGGTCGCGTGAGTCTAACCGGAGGGGCGCCGAACGCCGAAGGGCCGGGCTCTGACGAGCCCGGCCCTTCGGTTTCACGAGCGGTAGCGGTGGGATTTGAACCCACGGTGGAGTTGCCCCCACACTCGCTTTCGAGGCGAGCTCCTTCGGCCGCTCGGACACGCTACCGAGAGGAAGCTTAGCCCACGGGCGGGCGTGCGCCGAAATCGGTTCCCCGGCGGCCCGGCGCGGGGCGCGCGCCGGGGGCGCGGAAGAAGTCGGTGAGCAGGCCGGCGGCCTCCTGCTCCAGTACGCCGCCGATCACCTCGGGCCGGTGGTTGAGGCGGCGGTCGCGGACCAGGTCCCACAGCGAGCCGGCGGCGCCGGCCTTCTCGTCCCGCGCGCCGTAGACGATCCGGTCGACGCGGGCCAGGACGCTCGCGCCGGCGCACATCGTGCACGGCTCGAGGGTCACGACGAGAGTGCAGCCGGTCAGCCGCCACTCGTGCGGCGGGGCGCCGCTGCGGGCGCGCAGCGCTGCGGCGGCCGCCCGCAGCGCGACGACCTCCGCGTGCGCCGTCGGGTCGCCGTCGGCCTCACGCGCGTTGCGCCCGCGCGCGAGTGGTTCGCCGTCCGGGCCGAGGACCACCGCGCCCACCGGCACGTCGCCGGTCTCCCGGGCGAGCGCGGCCTCGTCGAGGGCGAGGCGCATCGCGGGGAGCCAGGGGGCGCGCAGTGGGTCGTTCACAGCGACAAGTCTGCCTCAGGCGTCGCCGCCCGCGTCCTGGCCGGGCGCGGGACGTCCAGGCGCGGGACGCTCCGGCGTGGGGCGGTTCGGCGTGGGACGCTCCGGCGTGGGGCGGTTCGGCGTGGGGTGGTTGGGTGTGGGGTGCTTCCGCGCCCCGACATGCGCTGGCGTGTGCTCGTGTGCCGCGGCGCCCCGGTGCGCCGGGCGTGCGCGGGGCGCACCTCCCTGCCGGCGCACCCGGAGAGGGGCATGGCGGGGTTCGCGGGCCGTGCCGCGCGGGCACGGCCCGCCGACTCATCTGACGGCTTCCAGCACGTCCGTGCAGCCGAGCACGTCCGCGATCTCGCTCAGCGCCTCCTCCGGGCTGAGCATCAGCACGCCCTTCTCGTCGATGCCCAGGTCGTCCAGCAGGGCGGCGTCGCCGACCGGCCCGGCCGGCACCGCCTCCGCCGGACCGGGCGCCTCCCTGTCCTCCTCGTCGTCGTGCTCCGGCTCGCCCTCCTCGGTGCCGTCGAGGTCGACGAGGCTGTCGTAGTCCTCCGGGGCCTTGGGGTCGCGGCCCAGCACCTCGTCGGTGAGCAGCAGCTCGCCGTACGCGCTGCGGGACGCGGCGGCGGCGTCGGACACGAAGACGCGCGGGTCCTCCTCCTCGCCGTCCACCCGTACGACGCCGAACCAGGCGCCGTCCTGTTCGATGCAGACCAGTACCGTCTCGTCCCCGTGCGCCGCTTCGCGGGCCAGGTCGGCGAGGTCGGTCAGGGTCTCCACGTCGTCGAGTTCTGTGTCGCTCGCTTGCCAGCCGTCGGCGCTGTGCGCGAGAAGTGCGGCGAAGTACACCGTGAATCTCCCACTGGTTGCCTGAGTTCCCGGGTGAGCAAAGGAGGGGCGGTGAGGCAGGGTGCCCCGCTCACTCGGAATCGTGACAGAAACCTGGCGTGGGTGAGGGGTCTTCCGCCGTGCGTCGGGCATGTGTTTGCGGTTCGGCCGGATGTGTCCCCCGGACGGCCCGGGGAGGTTTTCCGACCCTCACCAGCGGAACGTACGCATCCGCATCTGCTGGCGCAGCCTCGCCACGCGGGCGCGGCGCGGCTGCACCCGTTCCCGCAGGGCCTGCGCCTCGCTCAGTTCGCGCAGGAAGCGCGCCCTGCGCCGCAGCCGGTCCGTGTCCACCGTGCCCTCGCACAGCCCGGCGTCCGGCGACAGCGGCTCGCCGGCCGCGTCGACCTCGGCGGACGCGGGCGCCTCGGCGCCCCGGCCGACCCGCCGTCGACCGCTCGAACCCTTCAGGTCGGACATAGGCCTCACCTCCGGCGTATCAGACCACTCTGCCCCGGACCAGCGGTTTCACGCCACCCGTGTGCCGGGTGCGGTCATCCTGCTCGGCTACTGTCGAAGTCATGCGGACCCATGTCGTCGACCACCCGCTGGTGGCGCACAAACTGACCACACTGCGCGACGAGCGCACCGACTCGCCGACCTTCCGGCGCCTCGCCGACGAGCTGGTGACCCTGCTCGCGTACGAGGCGACCCGCGAGGTGCGCACCGAACAGGTGGACATCCGGACGCCGGTGACCGAGACCACGGGTGTCCGGCTCTCCAGCCCCAAGCCGCTGGTCGTGCCGATCCTGCGGGCCGGGCTCGGCATGCTCGACGGCATGGTCCGGCTGCTGCCGACCGCCGAGGTCGGCTTCCTGGGCATGATCCGGGACGAGGAGACCCTGCAGGCCACCACCTACGCCACCCGGATGCCCGACGACCTCTCCGGTCGTCAGGTGTACGTGCTGGACCCGATGCTGGCGACCGGCGGCACGCTCGTCGCGGCGATCAAGGAGCTGATCGCCCGGGGCGCGGACGACGTCACCGCGCTGTGCCTGCTCGCCGCGCCGGAGGGCGTGGAGGTCATGGAGCGGGAGCTGGCCGGTACGCCGGTCACCGTCGTGACGGCGTCGGTGGACGAGCGGCTGGACGAGAACGGCTACATCGTGCCCGGCCTCGGCGACGCCGGCGACCGGATGTACGGCTCGGCGGGCTGAGTGCCCGTGTGAGAGGTGTGGGGCGGCCCCCGTGGTCGGCCCCACACCGGTCTCGCCGGCTGGTCCGGATCGTCAGTCGCAGGGGGACGTCGACGGCGCCGGGTTCGCGAGCGCGGTGAGCGTGCGGGCGGCGGTCGCCGGGGGCGTGAGCTTGCGGTAGCCGTCGCCGAGTACCAGGTCCACGCTTGTCGCCGCGTCGCCCTTCCGGGCCCGGTCGGTCTTCGTCTGGGCCTTCGCCAGGTGTGCGCCGAGCACGGCGAGCGCGCCGTCCCGTTCGGACTTCGGGGTGCCGAGCAGCAGGCCCGGCGCCTTCACCTTCTTGTCCAGCTCCTCCGGGGCGTTGTCGACGGCGCCGATCCGGAAGCCGCGCTTCTCCAACTGCTCGGCGGTGTCCTTGGCGAGGCCGGTGCGGTCGGTCGCGTTGTAGACGTTGACGGTGATGGCCGCCGGTTCGGGCAGCTTCAGCGGCTCGGCGTCGGCGACCGGCACGCTGGCCTTGCATTCCTGGCCCGTCGAGCGACCGGCGGTCGCCCGGTCGGTATCACTTCCGGTGAACACGTCGACGAGCTGCACGACACCCCAGCCGACCAGGGCGAGGGCCAGCACGACGGCCGTGGCCGCCGTGCCGAGGAGGAATCTGCGACGGCCCTTCGACCGTCGCATGCGCGGGTACCGGCTGCCGGTGATCCGGTACTTGCCGCCCATGCCGGGGGGAGTCAGCATGCTCATAGCCGCAGGGTATCCCCGGCCGTGGGACATGCCTACAAGCTGATCAACCGATCGGGGGGCGGGTAACCCGGAAGGCGCAAACCAGGACTTTCCGGGCGGGTTCCGGGAAGGCGTGATCGGGCGCCCCGCTCGGCGGCGCGCCGGCCCGTGCGGGCCGTTCGCTCAGTCCAGTTCCAGCACCCGGGCGTGCAGCACCTGGCGCTGCTGGAGGGCCGCGCGGACGGCGCGGTGCAGCCCGTCCTCCAGGTAGAGGTCGCCCTGCCACTTCACGACGTGCGCGAAGAGGTCCCCGTAGAACGTGGAGTCCTCGGCGAGCAGCGTCTCCAGGTCCAGTTGGCCCTTGGTGGTGACGAGCTGATCCAGGCGCACCGGACGCGGGGCGACGTCAGCCCACTGGCGGGTGCTGTCCCGACCGTGGTCCGGATAGGGCCGACCGTTACCGATTCGCTTGAAGATCACACGGAAAGCCTACCGGGCGCCGGGCGGCGGTCGCAGCCTCGGCGGGCGCCCCCGAACCGGATGTACCGCCCAAAACGGGCTTCTCGTCGGGCGGGCAGCCTCGCCGGTTTCCCCCGAAAGTGTCCGTGTACGACGCGGGAGGGGCGGGTACCGGACCGTCCGGTCCCGTACCCGCCCCCTGCTTGCGTCACGTCAGCCCGCGCCTACCGGCCCGGACCCGAGGCGCGCGGCCCGACTCACTTGGCGACGGCCTCGTCGTGGCCGTGGTGCTCGTGCAGACCGCCACCGCTACCGGTGCCGCCGCTCGTCGGAACGAACGGCACCTCGTCCTTCAGGCTGCCGGTGTCCCACGCGTAGTGGCCCACGGTGTGCGCGATGACCTTCATGTTGATGTCGAAGGCCTTCTTGTCGACGTTGTTGATGTCGTCGCACGCCTGGTGGTAGCACGCGTCGTACGCGACACCCGCCTTTCCGCCCCACAGCTTGGCCTGCGCCTCGGTCTTGATGCCCTCGGCGCCGGTGAAGGTACCGCCCGAGGGGATGCCGACCTCGATGAACGGACCGTAGTCCGAACGGCCGCTGAAGTCCGTGCCGCGCGGCTCCTCGCCCCGCGACTTGATGAACTTGTTGATCTTGTACTCGATCTGGGCGGATCCGTCCGGGCCCGGGCCGGCGCCCTCGCCGTCGGAGTCGTCACCGTCGTAGACGAAGAGCCCGTAGTTCGGCGACGCGATCATGTCGAAGTTCAGGTACAGCGCGATGTTCTCGCGCTCCTTCTCCGACAGCTCGTCGACGTAGTACGTCGAACCCTGCAGACCGATCTCCTCGGCCGTCCACAGCGCGAACCGCACCTGGTTCTTCGGGTGCTTCTTGTGCGGCTTGTGGTGGTTCAGCTTGGTGGCCTTGGCATACTGGAGGGCCGTCTCCAGGACGCCCGCCGAACCCGACGCGTTGTCGTTGATGCCCGGGCCGTCGGTGACGGAGTCCAGGTGCGCGCCGACCATCACGACGTTGTCCTTGTCGCCGGTGGGCGTCTCGGCGATCACGTTCGGGGTGGTGCGGGTCTCCTGGAACTCGATGAGCTCCAGGTTCACCTTCACCGTGCCCTTGGCGACCTCGGCGGACAGCGCGTCGCCGTGCTCCTTGGTGATGCCGCCGGTCGGGATCTTCGCGGCGTCGGCGTCGCCCAGCGTGCCGTTCAGCTCGCCGGCGGTGTTGTTGTAGATGACGGCGCCCACCGCGCCGGCCTCCGCCGCGTTCGCCTGCTTGGCGGCGAAGGTGCAGCCGCCGCGCTGGATGAGCGCGACCTTGCCGGTGAAGTCCTCCGGCGCGAAGTCGTCGGGGGAGCAGCCGGTCAGGCCCTCGGGGTGCCTCGGCACCTCGGCGACCTCCGCCTCGATGCCGCCCTTCGGGGTGCTCTTGGTGTACGTCATCAGCTTGATGGCGACGTCCCGCTCCTCGGGGGCGAGGACCTTCAGCTTCTCCGCGACCGTCTCGCGGTACACGAAGTCGAAGTCCTGGTACGTCACCTTGTAGCCGGCCGCCTTCAGCAGCGTGCCGGCGTACCGGGCGGAGAGCTCGTGGCCGCGGGAACCCGCGGCGCGGTTCTTGTCGTGGGCCACGGCGATGGACTGAAACACCCTCAGGTGCTTCATGCCGTTGGCCTGCCCGGTGCTCTTCACGAGCTCCGCGGCGAGCTTCTCGCCCTCGCTGGGCTTGCCCTTGGCGACGGCGGGAGAAGCGGTGGTGGCGATGATGAGGGGGGTGGCGAGTGCGGCTACTGCGAGAGCCGCGGTGGTACGCCGTCTCCTCTTCTGTGGAGCGTGCACAGACGGGTCCTTCCAGTGCGTTGGCAGGGACGAGCTGTTCGGCGTCGGGACAGCCAAGTCCGGGTTACGGACATGTGATGGAAGGGAAAGTTAGCGCCACCCGGGCCCGGTGGGAACGCATGTGGCGCAGATCACCGAGGGTAGTGCCCCGGATGGGGGGAAACGTTCACTCCCGTCCCCGGCCGTCCATCGCGCTCAGCAGCGCGAAGACCGCCGGAGTGGCTCCGCTCACGTTGTTCGAAACGTTGGTCGCCCCCGTGGACGGCTACCATCCGTAGCGGCCGTCCACGGGAGCGAATTCGCCCTGCTATGCGCCCTGTTGGGCAGTGTTGGTGCGTCAGTTGCTCCCCGAGGCGACTGGTGTGCGAGGGTTTGCGGCGACTGGCGCCTTCGTCTGCTCGGCCCCCTTTGCGGACTGGCTGGAAACGTTCTCAGCGCGCCGCGCGAGGATCGTCGCCGGACTGGCCCTACGCGCCCGCGCCGGTCCTGGCGGTGGGCGGCTCGGGCGCCGCGCCCTCCCCGGTGGTCGAGGTGCCCCCGGAAGCCGGGCCCTTCCCGGTGGTCGAGGCCGGAAGTCCCGAGTCGCGCACGCTCGCCCTGGTCGCCCGCTTCGACAGGGACGTCAGCAACCGCTCCAGCGGCCCCTGCCCGAACCAGCGCCGCCACGCGACCGCGAACACCAGCGCCCCCAGCGTCAGCAGCGCGAAGCCCTTGAAGCTCTCCTCGGCGCCGTTCTCCACCGCTATCTTCAGCGCGACGGCGTGCCCCGCGTACAGCGTGAGCGCCATCGAACCGGCCGCCGCCAGCGGGTACAGCGGGCGCCGGACAAACCCCGGAGCCAGCAGGCACAGGCCCAGAATCATCAGCGCCACACCGGAGGAGCCGATCACCTCGAACGGCGTACCCGAGTGCGGGTACGAGCCGACAAGCGCGTCGGGCAGCGACCGGAACAGCTCACCGAAGCTCTCGTCGCCGAACTCCCCCTCCTCGTCGCCCTCCGCCGCGTCCTTCGGCTCGCAGGAGACGTACCCCTCGTCGTACTCCGAGCACACCAGCCCGTCGAAGTCGATGTCCTCCGCCGGAACGGGCTCCGGCATCTCGAAGTCCTCGTCGCCGCCCAGCGAACCACTCGCCGAGTACGAGCCACCCGACTTGTCGTCGACGACGACCCGGTCCACGCCGTGCGCCTTCTCGCTGGCCCAACCGCCGCCGTAACCGGCAAGCGCCATCACCAGCCCCACCGCGACCAGCCGCAGCTGAACCCGCCGCGCGGTCAGGTCCAGCCGCCCGACCCCCATGCCCAGAAGCACAAAGGCGATCCACACCAGCGCCGGGTACACGCCGCCGAGCGTCAACCCGACAACACCGTCCGACGGGTTCATCTTCCAGATGGCAAGCGCGCCGTTCAGCAGATACGCCGCCGCGGCGCCCGTCACCCCCATGATCGCGGCCCCGATGAACAACCGCCGCGGGCTCCACCGCAGGAACAGCACGCTCACCGCGAGCAGGACCGCGTACACCTCGAGGATGACGGCGATCGACTCCAACGCGGTCAGCAGCGAACCGAGGGCGAGCAGCAGGACCGCGCGGATCAGGATGCGCGTCCGGGCGTCGCGCAGCGTCTCCCCGTCGTAGCGGCGGGACCCACCGGACAGCAGGGCCACGGACACGCCGGCGAGCGTGGCGAAGAGGATCGAGGACCGGCCGTTGACGAGGTCCGCCCAGGTGGACGGGTTCCAGCTCAGTTCGTCGGTCATCAGGGTGTGCGCGCCGAACATCCCGACGACGGCGATTCCCCGGGCCAGGTCGATGCCGGGGATGCGGCGCCGGGGCGGCTTGGTGGCCGGCCCGCCGGGCGCCTCGGAGCCTGCGGCGACGACGCCGCCAGGCGGAGCGATTGTGGACATTCCCGAAGGTTAGGGAGTCGTTTTGCCCGTTGTGATCAGCCTTTGGCGTGATCTACCCGCCGGTCACGTAACCCCTGAGTAGCCCCCTTCCGTAGACGAAAGACGCGGCCGCCGGCGCCGGTGCAGGGCCAGCGGCCGTCCGCGGACCGTCGCCGGGG
>NZ_WMLF01000570.1 GCF_014156695.1 Streptomyces durbertensis
GGGTGAGCATGCGGGGGTCCTGGCGCTGCTGGTCGTCGGCGAGGTAGACCTCGGCGCCGTCCCCGTCGTAGGGGGTGACCTTGGTGACGCCGTCGATGGCCGCGATCTCGTCGATACGCTGCTGGGTGAGCGGCGTACGACCCTCGGGCGTGGTGGCCCAGACGCTGATCACCCGCAGGCGGCCCTCACCGGTGTCCAGCTCCTCGGCGGTGGCGCGGGCCTGCTGCACCGGGCCGCGCGCCAGGACGACGAAGCCGATCAGCAGCGCGAGGAACAGCGGCATCGCCCAGTGCCTGCGCAGGGACCGCAGCACCTCGCCGCGGATCAGGGGTACTTCGGTCACGACAGGGTTCCGTCCGGCAGTTCGATGGTGCGTGTGGCGACGCTCTGGAGCGGGGCTTGATCTTTACCTAAAGATCAATTAAAGTCTGCGACGCGCAGCCTGACCAGCGCGCAAACGGGGCACAGGGGGAATCACCAGGAGAGCAGGGCACTTGATGCCCGCGCGCGCTCTTCTCTGTCGAGTTCGGCGCCTTCCTTCCGCTGCGCCCTTCCGTGCTGGCTGTGCACATATGAGGCCCCGTGGCGGTGCAACGCCACGGGGTAGCGGCCTCACAGTCCACAGAGAGCTCCTGGTACACGTCCAACAACATCAGGTACACCAGTACCGCCAACAAGCAGGTGAGGGTGAAGCTGTCCGATACGGGCAAGCTCGGCGTCAAGTTGAGGACGAGGAACGTGAACACGGGCGGCGTCTCTTCGGCTCGCTACTACCCGCCGGTCGATGAGTGGCAGAACATGGGCAAGTACAAGAAGAAGAACACTCCGTTCCGGCTGCAGTTCACCTGCGTGAACGAGCGAAAGAAGGACAAGCCGGACACGGACTTCTCGGGCAGCCTGGACTACTGACGGCAGCGACACTGGGCGTGTCGATTGCTGTGTGCAAACGTGTTGTGCGCACAGCAATCGACCGTCAGAGAGGCACCAATATGGCTTCCTTGGTAAGACGGGTGCTCCTTGTGCTCATTTCGGCAGGATCGTTGACTGCCTGCAGCCTTGGAGGCGCTGATGCGGGTCAACCAGCCCTGCTGGACGAGAAGGAGATTCTCGCGGAGTACTCGGCGGAGACCGACCGCCTGGAGCTCGCTCCCGGGGATGTGTGGGACCCCCGTCCCCAACAGTTGACAGCTGACTCGCCTGGCCCTGAGGGGCCCATGAAGTTCGAGCGGGGAGTGGGAGAGCAAACGGCGCAGTTTCAGTGGTATTGCTCGTGGGCCAAGCATGCACTGGCCGACGAGGGTGCCGCGCAAGACGCTTTCGTCCACCTCAACAAGTTCCCGACTCTCAGTGTGTGGGATGCCATGGATGAAAACGGCCATGCGCTCTTCACTGGGATCTCAGAGGGGGCGGCACGTGGTCAGCTGGATGAACTCGCAGATTATGTAGACGACAACTGTGAGACCTCGGACGCTGTTAGAGATGCGACTGGCCAATGAGTATGTCTGACGTGTTCCACACCATCTGGTTTCTGTCCATGGATGGTGTGGTGTTGCCGCTGCTGGTCCTGACTCTGATGTCAGCCGGGGCGACGTGGCTGATACGCCGCCGGGGGGCCAGCGACCGGCACGGCGGTCTGGTGTTCGCGGGGCTTGTCTCCGTCAGCCTCATCCTGTCCGTGACCCTCTTCCGGGATGGTCGCCTCACCTTCACTCCTGAGCAGCTACTGCACTGGTCAGTCAGCGGCTGGCAGCGGGTGTCCTACGACCCGTTCTCCAGTATCGAAGTGCTGCTGAACGTAGCCCTGTTCGTGCCCGCTGGCCTCTGCTGGACGCTGTTGGCCCGTAGGCCGCTTCGCGTGATGGCAGCCCTGGTCGGCTTGTCGTTCCTCATCGAGTGCCTGCAGGCCGTGACCGGCCTCGGGGCCAATGACGTGTCCGATCTGATCGCGAACAGTGTGGGCGGTGCGCTCGGCGTACTCGCCGGGAGCCTCATCCTGTGGCTCCGGGGGCGTGCGGGCGGGTCCCTCCGGCTCTCCCGGAGCGGGACGGCGCTCGCTGCGGGGTCCGTCGCCGCGCTCGTCGCGGCTGCTGTGGCGGGGGTGCTTCTCGGCGCGGAGCATCGTCAGGCGTCGCTCGAACGGGAACTGAACGGCCGGTTCGCCGGGACCAGTCTGGAGACGTACGCCGCCTGGGAGGCGGACGACCGCCTCTACGAAGAAGTATTCGCCGCCGCCTCGGCATTCGCGGACGGGACACGCCACCGGGGCGATGACGTCCGGGTGCGGTACCCGGCGTCGTTCTTCGGCCTGCCCCGGTGTGTCTTCGTCGACTGGGCTCCGGGAGACGTCGCCGTTCACCGCGGCTCGGGCGAGGAATGCTCCGCGTTCATGGGCTGATCGGTACCTGGGGACCGGGGCATGAGGCTCCAGAACTGTGTTGCACGGGTGCTTGGGGCACACCAGGATCAGGTCATGGGCATCGATACGGATTGCGCGATACGGCCCGTGCGGCCGGAGGAGTGGCCGCAGGTCAAGGAGTTGCGGCTGGCCGCGTTGCGGGATCCGGCCGCGCCGATCGCGTTTCTTGAGACGTACGAGGAGGCCGCCGCGATCTCTCACGAAGATCGAAGGAAGCACCTGGAGTTCATCCAGGCGGCGATCGCTCGGATGTCGGCGGCCTCAATTACAACCAAGAGTTGGTTGATACCCCTTGTAACGCTCACCTACGGCTACTCTCTCACGCAGAGTGTTACTGAGGTTGAACTCGTGGAGTCGTAGGGGCTGACGGCTCGTCGCCTGTGCGGTATCACCGGGGCATGCGGTATCCACAAGGGGGCGGGCTGACTGCCGAACGGCAGCAGTTCCGCGAGGAGTTAC
>NZ_WMLF01000571.1 GCF_014156695.1 Streptomyces durbertensis
GGCGAAGCGCGGACCGTCGGCGACGGAGAGGGGACGGCTGTCGTCCGGCACGGGAACCTCGCGGGGGCTGGTGGGCGGGGCCGTCAGGTGGCGTCGAGCAGGTCGTGCTCCGCCGACGCGGGGCTCGACTCCGCCTTCCGCTCGGGGAGTTCGGCGGCCAGCGCCGCCGCGCCGCGCACCAGCGGCAGCGCCAGCAGCGCCCCGCAGCCCTCGCCGACGGCGACCCCGTGGCTGAGCAGCGGGTCGAGTCCGAGCCGGTCCAGCGCCTTCGTCTGGCCGGGCTCGCCGGAGCCCTGGCCCGCCAGCCACCAGTCCGGCGCGCGGAACGCGGCCCGCTGCGCGACCAGCGCGCAGGCGGCCGAGACGACGCCGTCCAGGATCACCGGGGTGCGGCGCGCGGCGCACTGCAGCAGGAAGCCGGTCATCGCGGCCAGGTCGGCGCCGCCGACGGCGGCCAGCAGGCTCACCGGGTCGCCGGTGACCGGCCGGGCCCGGCGCAGCCCGTCGCGGATCGCCGCGCACTTGCGCATCCACGCCAGGTCGTCGATGCCGCCGCCTCCGCGACCGGTCACCACGGACGCGTCGGTGCCGCACAGCGCGGCGATGAGGATGCCGGCGGCGGTGGTGCCGCCGACGCTGAGGTCGCCGAGCACGACCAGGTCGGTGCCGGAGTCGGCCTCCTCGTCGGCGAGCGCGATACCGGCCCGCAGCGCGGCCTCGGCCTCCGCCCGGGTCAGCGCGTCGGTGACGTCCACCCGGCCGCTGGAGCGGCGCACCCGGTGCGCGCTCACCGCCGCCGGCAGCTCCCCGGGCTCGCAGTCCAGCGACATGTCGACCAGCCGCGTCGGCACCCCCGCCTGCCGGGCCAGCACCGCGCCCGGGCTCTCACCGGCGAGGAAGGCCCGCGCGAGTGTGGTCGCCGTACCGGCCGGGCGGGCCGACACGCCCAGCTCCGCCACTCCGTGGTCGCCGGCGAACACCACCAGCCTCGGCGCCTCGACCGGACGGACCGGGACCGCGCCCTGGGCGGCGGTCAGCCACTCGGCCAGCTCGTCCAGTCGGCCCAGCGCACCGGCGGGGGGTCCGAGGCGGGCCCGGCGCTCCTCGGCGGCCCGACGGACGTCGCCGTCGGAGCGCTCGATGAGGTCGCCGAAGTCGTCCAGGTCCAACCGGTCATCACTCATACGGGGAGGTTACCGGGCGCTCGCGCGGGGAACCTCCCCTCACCGCCGGGGCGGGCGTCAGCCCCGCAGGGGGACGGGGAGGCCGGCCACGACCAGGAGGACCTCCTCGCACTCGGCGGCGAACGCCGCGTTGAGCCGGCCCAGTTCGTCCCGGAAGCGACGCCCGGCGGCGGTGGCCGGCACCACGCCGGAGCCGACCTCGTTGCTGACCGCGACCAGCGTGCGGTCGGTGGCCCGCACCGCCTCCACCAGCTCCCGCACCCGCCGCTCCAGCTCCCGGCGGCCGCCGTTGTGCCAGGCCTCGTCCGACCAGGCGTCCACCGCGTCCATGGCGTCGGTCAACCACAGCGCCAGGCAGTCCACCAGCAGCGGCGGGCCGTCGGCGTCGGCGAGCAGCGGTGCGAGGTCGCAGGTCTCCACCGTCTGCCAGCCGGCCGGGCGGCGGTCCCGGTGCAGCCGGATCCGGGCGTCCCACTCGTCGTCGCCGTCCCGGCGGCCGGCGGTCGCCACGTACAGCACCTCGGGGAAGGCGGCCAGCCGCCGCTCGGCCTCCGCCGACTTGCCCGAGCGGGCACCGCCGAGCACCAGCGTCCGGCGGGGGATGTCCGGCACGTTGTGCAGGTCGCCGGCGGTGAGGGTGGTGCCGTCCGCCTCGACGCGGGCGCCCTGCGCGGCCAGCCGCCGCCGCAGCTCGGCACCGGTCGGCGCGTGGTGGTCCAGGTGGACGGCGACGACGTCGGTGGTCGCGCCCACCGTGCCGGCCGCGCGCAGCCGGGCGAGGGCGTCCGGGCGGCCCACCACGTCGAGCAGCACCACGTCGTAGCCGCCGCCCGCGCGGGCGGGGTCGGCGCCGAACGGCCGGTGCGGGTCGTCGGCGGCGGGCAGCCCGGCGGGCGCGCCGCCGGGCGGCAGGTAGAGCAGGCGGCGGCCGTCCGGGGCGGTGACGTCGTACCCGGTTCCGGGCGAGTCCAGGGCCACCGCGCGGACCCGGTGGCCGGACAGCAGCGAGAGCTCCTGGCCGTCGGGTACCCGGATCGGGGCCGGCAGTCCGTCGGGCACCTCCAGCGGCGGACCGTCCTGCGGGTGGGAGAGCAGCACCTGGCCGACGCCGTGGAGCGAGTGGCCCGCCCGGGCCGCGGCGAGCGCGACGCCGGGCGTGAGGTCGATCAGGAGGGTGCCGTCGACCAGGACGGCCGTCGCCGCGCGGGCGTCGCCACCGGTGGCCAGCGCGCAGGCCGCGCACGGGCAGCCGGGGCGGGGGAGGCCGGCCACCGCGCCGGTGCCGAGCAGAGTCAGTTCCACGCCTCGATCGTCTCGCGTCCTGCGGCGGCCGTCGCGGGGAGGGGTGCCCGAGGGGGACGGCGGCACCCGGGAGATCGCCGGTCCCGTCCCGCGCGGCCGACACGGCGAGTACGCTGCGCAGAACACTGCCGGTGATCTTCAGGAGGCGTCAGATGGCGTGGACGTGGCGGTTCGAGAAGTCCGACGGCACGGAGACCGACCCGGCCGTGGAGCCCGAGGAGTTCACCACCCAGGGCGACGCGGAGTCGTGGATCGGTGAGGTGTGGCGGGAGCTGAGGGAGGGCGGGGTCGACCAGGTCCGGCTCTTCGAGGACGGCTCCGAGATCTACGGGCCGATGAGCCTGCACGAGGCGCAGC
>NZ_WMLF01000572.1 GCF_014156695.1 Streptomyces durbertensis
GTCCAGCCCCAGTCGTTGCTCAGGCACTCGACGATGTGCAGGCCGCGTCCGGACTCCGCCCAGTCGCCCGCCTCGCGTACGGCCGGCGCGCTGGTGCCGGCGTCGACCACGACGCACAGCACGCTGTCGCCGCGGCGGGAGAGGCTGAGCAGGACCGGGGTGCCGCCGGCCGCCCGCCAGGGGCCGCCGCCGTGGCACATGGCGTTGGTGACCATCTCGGAGACGGCCACCGCGACGCTGTCGACCAGTTCCTCCAGGCCCCAGCCGCACAGGGCGGTGCGGGCGAAGCCGCGGGCGACGCCCGGGGAGCGGGAACCGTGGTCCAGGGTCCAGACGGCGAACGAGTCGCCGGGCGGGGCCTGGCGGTCGCCGGGGGGCGCGAAGGCCCGTCGGGCGGGGTCCGCGCTGTCTTCGGGGTTCTTGTCAGCGCATGTCATGGGGGGTGTTCCGAGCGTCTCGGGAACGTTCTCCACCAGGGTCAGGGGCGGAGCTCCGAAGCCGAGGCCGGGTTGGGGCGCGCGCTGCGTCGCCACCCATTTCGCCGGTTGTGGGGTCATTCCGATCTCCGCTGCCGTCGCCGGCATCAGGGGAACACGCTTGCGGAGACCATCCTGTTCCATTTGTACTTACCGCTGCAAGTGCGGATGCAAGCACAGGTGCAAGAACTGCGACCGATGAGGCGATAATGACAGGCGCTCCCGCTGCTGCACACGGGGTGCTTGTGACGATTGGGGCGCAAGTGAGAAGCGACACATTACGGGTGAGGCGGCCGATGGAGCAGGAGTACGCGAACGGGGTGGCGGCCGACGCACTCCCGGGGGCGGTGTGGCGCAAGAGCCGTCGCAGCAACCCCAACGGGAACTGCGTGGAACTCGCCGAGCTGCCCGGCGGCGCGGTGGCGGTCCGCAACTCGCGCTTCCCCACCGGACCCGCCCTCGTCTACTCCGGCGCGGAGTTCTCCGCGTTCCTGCTCGGCGCCAAGGGCGGCGACTTCGACCACCTCGTCAGCGGCCCGACCGGCCCGAACTGATCCGGCACCGCACCCGGATGCCGGCACGCCCGCCGGCGCGGGTGCCGGCGGACGTTGATAGCCCGGGGCACCCGGTGGGAAACTGTCCGGTCGCCCTCATCCATACGAGTCGGGAGCACACGTGATGCCAGTCCAGCCGGAGCCCGCGCGCTTCCCCGGTGGCGAGACCTCGATGCAGCGGGTCCTCGCCCAGCCCGCGGGCGGGCCGACCGTGCTGCGCATCGTGCTGGGCACCCATCTGCGCAGGCTGCGCGAGGCCAGCGGTATCACCCGGGAGGCCGCGGGACACGCCATCCGCGGTTCCCACGCCAAGATCAGCCGGTTGGAGCTGGGCCGGGTCGGCTACAAGGAACGGGACGTCGCCGACCTGCTGACGCTCTACGGCGTGCACGACCAGAAACGACGCGAGGAGTTCCTGACGCTGGCGCGGCGGGCCAACGAGCCCGGCTGGTGGCACAAGTACAGCGACGTCCTGCCGAACTGGCTGGAGACGCTGCTGGGCCTGGAGGAGGCCGCGGCCGTCATCCGCACCTACGAGGTCCAGTTCGTGCCCGGACTGCTCCAGACCGCCGACTACGCGAGGGCCGTCGTCCGCCTCGGCCACCCGGCGGCGCCGGTCCCGGAGGTCGACCGGCGGGTCGACCTGCGGATGCGCCGCCAGGAGCTGCTGGGCCGCCGCGACGGGCCGAAGCTGTGGGCGGTGATAGACGAGGCCGCGCTGCGCCGACCGCTGGGCGGCCGCGAGGTCATGCGCGGCCAGCTGCGGCACCTGCTGAGCTTCGCCGACGACCCCCGGGTGACCATCCAGATCGCGCCCTTTGCCATAGGAGGACTGGCCGCGGCCGGCGGGCCGGTCACCATCCTGCGTTTCCTGGAGCCGGACCTGCCGGACATCGTCTACCTCGAACAGCTCACCAGCGCGCTCTACCTCGACAAACGGGCCGAGGTGGAGTCCTACGTGGTGGTGATGGACCGGCTCTGCGCGGCGGCCGAGACCCACGACCGCTCGATGCGCTTCCTCACCGACCTGCTGGCCGAGAGCTGAGCGCGCCCGCTCCCCGCCTTCAGAGCCTTCGGCCTTCGGGCGGGGAGCGGGCGGGCCTCAGATCACACCCTGGGCCAGCATCGCGTCCGCGACCCGCTCGAAGCCGGCGATGTTCGCCCCCAGCACGTAGTCGTCGGGCGCGCCGTAGCGCTCGGCGGTGGCGGCGCACTCGTCGTGGATGCCGCGCATGATGCCCTCCAGTTCGCGCTCGACGCGTTCGAACGGCCACGGGTCGCGGCCGGCGTTCTGCCGCATCTCCAGCGCGCTGGTGGCCACGCCGCCGGCGTTGGCCGCCTTGCCGGGGCCGAACGCGACGCCGGCCTCGCGCAGCAGCCGCATCGCCTCGGGCGTGGTCGGCATGTTGGCGCCCTCGGAGACCGCCTTCACGCCGTTGCCGACCATGTTCCTCGCGTCGGCCTCGGTGATCTCGTTCTGCGTGGCGCACGGCAGCGCGACCTCGCCGGGGACCTCCCAGACGCGGCCGTCGGGGACGTAGTGGGCGGAGGCGCCGCGGCGTTCCGCGTAGTCGGCGACCCTGCCGCGTTCGACCTCCTTGACCTGCCGCAGCAGCTCGACGTCCAGGCCCTTCTCGTCGAACACGTAACCGCCGGAGTCCGAGCAGGTCACGACGTTCGCGCCGAGCGCGATGGCCTTGCGGGCCGCGTGTATCGCCACGTTGCCGGAGCCGGAGACGAGCACCTGCTGTCCGTGCAGGTCCTCGCCGCGCCGCCGCAGCATCTCGGCGGCGAACAGCACCGCGC
>NZ_WMLF01000573.1 GCF_014156695.1 Streptomyces durbertensis
CGTTCGCCGATATGCCTCAGGTTCTCGTCGCATCCAACCGCGGCCCCGTCGCCTACACGCGCGCTGAGGACGGCCTCACCGCCAGGCGCGGCGGCGGCGGGCTCGTGTCGGGACTGTCAGCGATCGGCGCGGACGCGGACGCGCTGTGGGTGTGCGCCGCGCTCGGCGACGCCGACCGGGCGGCGGCCCGGGCGGACGGCGGACGACTGCCGCTCGCGGACACCGGCGGCCAGCGCGTCCGGATGCTGGACATCGATCCGGAGGTGTTCGCCGACGCCTACAACGGCATCGCCAACTCCGTCCTCTGGTTCGTCCACCACATGCTCTACCAGACGCCCTTCGAGCCGGTCTTCGACGCCGCGTTCGAGAAGGCGTACGCCGCCTACCGGACGTACAACACGGCGTTCGCCGACGCGCTCGCCGAGGACGCCGACGAGGGCGCGGCCGTGCTGGTGCAGGACTACCACCTCACCCTCGTCCCCGGCCTGCTCCGGGCCCGCCGCCCGGACCTGCGCGTCGGCCACTTCAGCCACACCCCCTGGGCACCGCCCGACTACTACCGCCTGCTGCCGGACGACACGGCGGCCGACGTGCTGCGCGGGGTGCTCGGCGCCGACCGGGCCGCCTTCCTCACCCACCGCTGGGCGGAGGCGTTCGCCGCCTGCTGCGCCGACGTGCTCGGCGCCGAGGTCCACCGGGACGGCGACGCGCTGAGCGTCGTCCACGAGGGCCGGACGACGCGGATCGGCGTGCACGGTCTCGGCGCCGACGCCGACTTCCTCCGCGAACGCGCCCACCGGCCGGACGTCGAGGAGCGGATGGCCGCCCTCCGCGAACAGATCGGCGGCGGCGACCGGCGGACCGTCGTGCGCGTCGACCGCACCGAGCTGTCCAAGAACATCGTGCGCGGTCTGCACGCCTTCCGCCGGCTGCTGGAGGACCACCCCGAGTGGCGGGAGAACGTCGTGCACCTCGCGTTCGCCTACCCCTCCCGGCAGGACCTCGCCGTCTACCGCGAGTACACCGCGGAGGTCACCCGGACCGCCGAGCAGATCAACGACCAGTACGGCACCGCCACCTGGACGCCCGTGGTGCTGCACGTCGAGGACGACTTCGCCCGCTCGTTGGCCGCCTACCGGCTCGCCGACGTCGCCCTGGTCAACCCGATCAGGGACGGCATGAACCTGGTGGCCAAGGAGGTGCCGGTCGTCTCCGAGCGGGGCTGTGCGCTGGTGCTGTCCCGGGAGGCGGGCGCCCATGAGGAGCTGGCCGCCGACGCCCTCAGCGTCAATCCGTACGACATCGGCGCCACGGCCCGGGCGCTGGCGGAGGCGCTGGAGCTGCCCGCCGCGGAGCGGGCCGAGCGGGCCGGCCGCCTGGCGTCCGCCGCGACAGCACTACCCCCGCAGCGCTGGTTCCTGGATCAACTCCAGGCGCTGCGGGGGTAGGGGACTCGACCGTACGGCCGGCAGTGACCTCAGCCGACGTTCTGCTTCATGTTGATGTTGGTCGCCGACTGGTCGATGAAGACCCAGGCGGAGTCCTTCACGTACGCCGCCGGGGCGTGAGGGTGGTGGACGTCCACGTCGAACACCGTGAGGTAGCCCCGGTCCGGCAGCATGTCGGCCTGGTGGTCCGTCGCCTGGGCGGTAGCCGCGCCCAGACCGGCGACCCCCAGCACCACGGCGGTCGCCAGCAGGGAACGCATCGTGTTACGCATCGGTGGAAAGCTCCTTCCGAAGAACAGTCACTCGGAGTTCCGAGAAACGATCACTCGGAGTCTGCAACCCGCGTCATGCCCGGCCACGGCGCTACACGCCGCCACGGGCGAACCGCACTCGCACAGCCCACGCCGGGTACACAAGTCGTACCGGGCCGAGGGGGCCGACGCTCAGGGCTCCCGGGTGCGCTCGGCCAGCGCGGTGAGCAACTCGGCAACGCCCTCCGGCCCTTGGACGACCAGGTCCGCCCGGTCCTGGAGCGCGGTGACCTGCTCGTCCGGGTCGCCGCTGCACACCAGCAGGCCGGGCTCGCCCGTCCGGCGCCGCTCCTCGACCGCGTCGAAGGCGGCCAGATCGCCGAGGTCGTCGCCCGCGTAGAGGACGGGCCCGGCGTCGCACTCGTCGAGGAAGGCGGTGAGCGCGGTGCCCTTGTCCATGCCTGCCGGGCGGATCTCCAGCACGAACCGGCCCGGTTCCAGGTGGAGTTCGTGCCGCGCGGCGAGGTCGGCCAGCGGCTCGCGCAGCCACCGGTAGGCGCGGGCCGGGTCGACGGCGCGTCGGGTGTGGACGGCCAGCGCGTGCCCCTTGTCCTCCACCCGCGTGCCCTCGGGTGCCTCCAAACGCCGCAGGAGATCAGGCAGTTCCGCCCGCACGCGGTCGATGCCGGGATGCGGCGGCGGGCTGCTGAGCCGGGCGGTGGCGGCGTCCCAGCGCTCCGCGCCGTACGCGCCGAGCACGGTCAGGTGCTCAAGTCCCGCCACGCCCTCGAAACCGCCGTAGGCGACGGCGGTCTCGGCCGGCCGGCCGGTGATGACCACCACTGCGCGTAGCTTGGGTGCGAGTTGTGCCAGGGCGGGCAGGACGGCCGGATGCGGCCGGGACTGGGTCGGGTCGGCGACGATAGGCGCGAGGGTGCCGTCGAAGTCGAGCGCGACGACGCTGTCGGAGGGGCGGGCCAGCAGGGCGTCGAGCCCGGTGCGGCCGGCGGCGGTCACGGGAACGGGAAGGGTGCCCATGGGCCGCACCTTACTCGGCGATCCGGCGCCGACGGGCGCGATCCGGCCGCTGTGTCCCGGCGGACGCGCCTCCCAGCGGGCGGCGGGAC
>NZ_WMLF01000574.1 GCF_014156695.1 Streptomyces durbertensis
ACCCCGACCCCCGACCGCGACACCGCGACACCGCGACACCGCAACAGAGAGGCACCACCATGCTGGACAAGGAAGAGCTGCGCGAGACAGTCGCCGGCGTGCTGGACGTCGACACCGCCGACGTGACCGACGACGCCAAGTTTGTCGACGACCTCGAGGTCGACTCCCTCATGGCCCTTGAGGTTGTGGTCGTCCTGGAGAAGAAGTACGGCATCAAGCTGCCGGAGTCGGAGCTGAAGCGGATCGTCGACCTCCAGAGCGCGTACGACCTGCTGGCCGGAAAGCTGCAGGCGGCCTGATGTCCGTCCCGACGGTGACCGGTGTGGTCGGCCGGGCGGTGAGCCCGGTCGACGGCCCGGTCCGTGTACTGCCGGCGGAGCCCGGCGACAGCCCCCTCACGACCCGGGTGGGCTTCACCGTCGCGCCAGGGGAGACGGTGCTGCCGGGCCACTACCCGGGCTTCCCGATCTTCCCCGGCGTGTGCCTGGTGGAAGTGGTCCACCTGGGCGCGCTGGCCTCGGCCGGCTCGCTGCCCACGGCAGATGCCCCGGCAGACGCCACGGCAGACGCCCCGGCGGACGGACGGCTGGTGCTGCGGCAGATCGAGTCCACCCGTTTCACCGGACCGGTGTTCCCCGGCGACGAGCTGACGGCGGTGCTGGAGTGGAAACGGGACGACACCGGGTGGCGGTGCCGGGCGAAGGTGCGCTCGCAGCGCGGCGACGCCGCCTCGGTCCGCCTCCGCTACACCGCGCCGGGCACCGAAGCGGGCAGCGAACCGGACACCGCGCCCGGCACCGCACCGGGCAGCGCGGCGACCGAGCCGGCGGCGGCCGTGGCCGACCAGACGGAGATCCGCGGCCGGCTGCCGCACCGCTTCCCGATGCTGCTCGTCGACCGCGTGCTGTCCGTGGAGCCGGAGCGCTCTCTGGTCGCCCACAAGGCGGTCAGCTGCAACGAGCCCTGGTACGGCGCCGGTTCGTCCGGCCGCGCCGCCGACCCGGCGGCGGACGCCACCGCGTTCGGCTACCCCGGCACGCTGCTGGTGGAGTCGTGGTGCCAGTCCGCCGGCGTGCTGGCCACCTGGGAGTCGCCCAACCCCGACGTGCTGGAGGGCGACGTGATGCTCTTCGGCGGGATGAGCGGCGTCGAGTTCCACCACCCGGTGCTGCCCGGCCAGGTGCTGGAGCACCGGGTGCGGCAGGAGCGCCGGGTCGGCGAGACCGTGATGTTCGAGGGCGAGTCGCTGGTGGGCGGCCGGACGGTGATGTCCGTCGGGCGGATCACCATGGCGTTCCGACCCGCCCGTGTACTGCGACCCGAGACGAGTTGACGAGATCATGGAATCGGCAAGGGAATCGGCCGGGGAGCCGGTCGTGGAAGAGGACAGCAGGCGGGTGGCGGTGGTCACCGGCGGTTCGCGCGGCATCGGTCGGGCGACCGTCCTGGCCCTCGCCAGGGACGGGTTTGATGTCGCGTTCTGCTACCGCGCGAACAGTGAGGCGGCCGAGCTGCTGGTCAAGGAGGCCGGCGAGCACGGCGGCCGGGTACTCGCCCGCCGGGTCGACGTCGCCGACGGCGACGCCGTCCGCGGGTTCGTCGCGGAGGTGGAGGCCGAACTGGGCCCGGTCGACGCGGCGGTGACCGCCGCCGGCATCACCCGGGACAACCCGCTTGTCCTGATGGAGGACGAGCAGTGGCACCAGGTGCTCGACACCAACCTGGACGGCGTCTACCACCTCTGCCGCGCCGTGGTGTTCGAGATGATGAAGCGCCGCTCGGGCGTGATCGTCAACATCTCCTCGGTGGCCGGTGTCTACGGGCACGCGACCCAGACGAACTACTCGGCGTCGAAGGCCGCGATCATCGGCTTCTCCCGCTCGCTGGCGAAGGAGGTCGGCCGGTCCGGCATCCGGGTCAACACGGTCGCGCCGGGCTTCATCGACACCGACATGGTCGCGGAGATGAACGACAAGGCCCGCAAGGAGGCCACGAAGTCGATCCCGCTGCGCCGCATGGGCACGGCGGAGGAGGTCGCCGACCTCGTCTCGTACCTGGTCTCCGACCGCGCCGCCTACATCACCGGCGCGGTGCTCCAGATCGACGGCGGAATCACCATCTGACGGGCGTCGCATCCGACGGGCGGGTCACCGCGCCCGTCGGGCACGCCCGGGACGGCACAGACTCGCATTGGAGGCGGTGATGGCCCGCAGACGGCCTCGCTGGTACTTCTCGTTCCGCAGCCCCTACTCGTGGATGGCCTACCGGGACCTCGTGGACGTCCACAAGGACGTCGCCGACCGCGTCGACTGGCTGCCCTTCTGGGAGCCGGACGAGGCGGCCACCCGCGAACTGGCGGCGCTCGGAGTCGAGTTGCCGTACGTCCCGATGTCGCGGGAGAAGCACCTGTACATCCTGCAGGACGTCCGCCGACTGGCCCGCGAGCGCGAGCTCCCGCTGGTCTGGCCGGTGGACCGCGAGCCGCGCTGGGATGTCTCCCACCTGGCCTACCTCGTGGCCGAGGAGCTGGGCGCCGGGCGGGAGTTCGTCGACCACGTCTACCGGGCGCGCTGGGAGCTGGGCGAGGACATCTCCGACCCGGAGGTCATCGCCCGGATCGGCGAACGGCTGGGGCTCGACCGGCAGCGGCTGGCGGGCGCCTGCGACGACCCGGACGTCCGCGCGCGCGGCCTGGAGGCGCTGAACTCGCTCTACCGCGACGGCGTCTTCGGGGTGCCGTTCTTCATCGACGGCTACGAGAAGTTCTGGGGCGTCGACCGGCTGCCCGGCTTCGCGGCCTCCGTCCGCTCCCGCCCCGCCTGACC
>NZ_WMLF01000575.1 GCF_014156695.1 Streptomyces durbertensis
TGTGTATTAGAGACAGGGGCGCGCCGGGCTTGGCGGGGGCACCCGGCTTGGGTGCTCCCGGCTTCGGAGCGGCCTTCTTGGGGGCCGCCGGCTTCGCCGCGGACTTCTTGGTGCCACCGGCACCGCCCGCGCCGAACGCGTCAGTCAGTTTACGAACGACCGGCGCCTCGATTGTCGAGGACGCCGAGCGCACGAACTCTCCCAAGTCTTGGAGCTTGGCCATGACGACCTTGCTTTCGACTCCAAGCTCCTTGGCGAGCTCGTATACCCGGACCTTAGCCACTTCGCTCCTTCTGGTCCGGGGTTGGTCGTCCGCCGGACCGTCGCTACTTGTGCATGGGCGTACTCATCGCGTACTCATCGAGTGCTCATCGCAATCTCGACCTACTTCCGACTCGCGAGGTACCTCGCCGCACGGCGTTCCGCGCGGCTTTCTTACGTTTCTTGCAGGGGCCCGACCGGCCCCTTCACGGTGCACTGCGGGGTGCGTCCCGCACGTGGCTCTCCAGTGTTGCGGTGTCGGGCGACTCGCGGCCTCCCGTCAGACGGAAGGCCCTTCGGAACGCCCGGCGGCGGACCGCCAGCTCGACACAGGCTGGAGTGGCGTGCACATACGCACCCCGGCCGGGCAGCGTACCGCGAGGATCGGGGACGCAGTGTCCTTCGATCATCACCACACGCAGCAGACCGGCCTTGGTCGACCGCTCCCGGCAGCCCACGCACGTTCGCTCTGGGCATACTCGGGCACGCGTCCGGCCAGACACTGGTTAAGTCTACCTCCCCGCGCGGACACCGCTGCTCCCCGGGCCCGGGGAGCCGGCGGTTTCCGCCGTCCGTGGCGGCGGCCCCGCCGCGGGGACCGCCACCGAGAGCCGGCTTCAGCTCTCCTGCGTACCGCCGGACTCGGTGTCCGGACGGATGTCGATGCGCCAGCCGGTGAGCCGGGCGGCCAGTCGGGCGTTCTGGCCCTCCTTGCCGATGGCCAGCGACAGCTGGTAGTCCGGAACGGTGACCCGTGCCGAACGGGCGGCCAGGTCGACGATCTCCACCTTGTTCACCCGGGCGGGCGAGAGCGCGTTGGCCACCAGCTCCGCCGGGTCGTCGGACCAGTCGACGATGTCGATCTTCTCGCCGTTCAGCTCGGCCATCACGTTGCGGACCCGCCCGCCCATCGGGCCGATGCAGGCGCCCTTGGCGTTCAGACCGGAACGGTTGGACCGCACCGCGATCTTCGTGCGGTGGCCCGCCTCGCGGGCGATGGCGGCGATCTCCACGGAACCGTCGTTGATCTCCGGGACCTCCAGGGCGAAGAGCTTCTTCACCAGGTTGGGGTGGGTCCGCGACAGCGTCACCGACGGCCCGCGCACACCCTTGGCGACCCGCACCACGTAGGTGCGCAGCCGGGTGCCGTGGGAGTAGTCCTCACCGGGCACCTGCTCCTGCGTCGGCAGGATCGCCTCCAGCCGGCCGATGTCGACCAGCACGTTCCTCGGGTCCTTGCCCTGCTGCACCATGCCGGCGACGATGTCGCCCTCCCGGCCCGCGTACTCGCCGAAGGTGACCTCCTCCTCGGCGTCCCGCAGGCGCTGCAGGATGACCTGCTTCGCGGTCGTCGCGGCGATCCGACCGAACCCGGACGGGGTGTCGTCGAACTCCCGGGGCTCCTGCCCCTCCTCCAGGTCGGCGGCGTCCTCCTTGGCCCACACGGTCACATGGCCGGTGGCCCGGTCCAGCTCGACCCGGGCGTGCCTGCGGCTGCCCTCGGTCCGGTGGTACGCGATGAGGAGGGCCGACTCGATCGCCTCGACGAGCAGATCGAAGGAGATCTCCTTCTCCCGTACGAGGCCCCGCAGGGCACTCATGTCGATGTCCACGGTTACGCCTCCTCCTCTTCCTTGTTGTCCTTGTTGCCCTTGTTGTCCTCGTCGTCCTTGCTGGACGTGCCGGACGTGTTGTCCTTGCGATTGAACTCGATCTCCACCCGGGCCTTCGCGATCTCCGCGAACTCCAGGCGGCGGGGGGTGGACCTGCGGCCCTTGCCGCCCGGCACCTCGGTGTCCAGACCGTCCTCGTCGACCGCGAGCAGCCTCGTCGTCAGCTCCCCGCCCTCGTGCAGGCGCAGCCACACCAGGCGGCCCTCCGCCCGGCGGAAGTGGCGCGGCTCGGTCAGCGGGCGGTCGGCGCCGGGTGAGGTGACCTCCAGCACGTACGGGGCGCCGCCCATCACGTCGCTGTCGTCGAGCGCGGCGGACGCCGCGCGGCTCAGCTCGGCGCAGGTGTCCAGCTGCACACCCTCGTCGGAGTCGACGACCACCCGCAGCACCCGGCGCTTGCCGGCGGGGGTGACGACGACGTCTTCCAGGTCCAGACCCCGCTCGACGGCCAGGGGTTCCAACAGCCCGCGCAGCCTCTCGATCTGGGTGGTGCTCATCCGGGTGACTCCTCGGCCGCGTGTGCTGTTGTCAGGGAATACGGGAACGTGACGGGTGTGCGGGTGCCGGGTCGACGGTACCGGGCCGCGCCCGCTCGTCGCGCCACACGACGCGACGGGGCGCCGGACACCGGGGCGCCGCCACGAGGAACGGCGTCGTTCCGACACGCGGCGTACAGCCTATCGCCTGCGGCAGGCGGCCCCGACCCGGACGCCCGCACGGGTGCCGGGCCGGGCGCGTCGCCGACGCCGGGCCGACCCACCCGCCGCGCCCGGGTACTCTCACCGGAACGCTGATCACCAGTTCTGGTGCCGCTCACAGCTGCCAATTCCGTCCCCCGACAGGGTGACGCCCGCCTTCGGTCCGTCACCCGCCGCCGCCCCCTTACGTCG
>NZ_WMLF01000576.1 GCF_014156695.1 Streptomyces durbertensis
GTGAAGGGGTCGCTGCGGGGTGGGTGTGTGCTGGTGGAGCCAGGCGTCGACGCGGGTGAGGTCTGAGGTGGTCAGTCCGGTTCGGGGGTCGACGCGGTGGAGGAGCGCGGGGCCCGGGTGGTGAGTGGTCACCCAACTGTGGTCGAGGTCGGTGATCTCGTCGTCCACCCAGACGAAGGGGCGGCCGGCGGCGGTCTCGACGAGGGTCCGGGTTTTCCAGTGGAGGGCGTCGGGTTCGTCGTGGAGGGGGGCTTCCGGTAGCGCGGCTACGGGCAGGCCGGGGAGACCCATCCGTGGGGCTGTCACCGTGTTCGCGTCGTGCATCCAGGCCGTCGCCCAGACGAGGGTGCAGGGCAGCGTCAGTAGGTGGCGGCCGTGGGTGGGAGAGAGGGCTGCGAGGTGGGGGTTCGCGGGGGTCTGCCAGAGCGCCCACTCGTCGAGGGTCCGGGGGAGTCGTACGCCGTTGTGGGGCAGCAGTGTTCCGTCGACGTCGAGGAAGAGGAGGGGATACGGGGGCACCCGCCGAACGGTAGTCGGTGGGCGCCGGTCAGTGGACGCAGAACTCGTTGCCCTCGGGGTCCTTGAGGACGCTCCACGAGCCGGCGGGCTCGTCGACGTGGCGTACGACGGTGGCGCCGAGGTTGGTGAGGCGGTCGACGGTGGTGGGGCGGTCGTCGGCCTCGGTGTGGAGGTCGATGTGGAGGCGGTTCTTGGTGTCGGGTTTTGGTTCGGGGACGCGGTTGAAGAGGAGGCGGCGGCCGAGGCCGGTGCCGGAGGCGGGGTCGACCGGGTCGTCGGGGTGGCGGACGGCGGCGGCGTCGCGCCAGGCGCGGTGGCCGTGGTGTTCGGTGACGAGCGAGGTGTCCACGTAGCCGGACTCCAGGAGGGCCGTGATGAGGGCGCTGTTGTCCTCGACGTCGTAGCCGAGGGCGGCGGCCCAGAAGTCGGCCTGTCGGTGGGGGTCGGCGCAGTCGATGACGAGTTTCCAGTGCAGGGGCATGGGCGGGACCTTTCGCCGATCGGATGTAACTACTTATAGTGGTTACATGGCGGATTCGGCAACGGGACTCGTGCTCACCTCACCGGAAGGGGTGCGTTATCGGTTTGACCCGGGCGCCCTGTGTCTGGAGCTGCTCCTCACGGGCGGACCGGGGGAGATCGCGCGGTACGAGTTGTTGCACGAGCCGGCCGGGCTGCTGGAGTGGGTCGTCCACTCGCGGCTGCGGCCGACGCCGGAACTGCGCGTGAGCGGTGAGGAGCTGGCCGGGACGCGACGGGTGCGGGACGCGCTGTGGCGGCTGGTGTGGGCGCGGACGGGGGCTGGTGAGGAGTCCGTCGAGGATCTTGGGGTGCTCAACGCCGCGGCCGCCAGGCCGCCGCTCGTGCCGGCGCTGTACGCGGGTGGTGTCGGCTGGGCGCTCGGGCCGGCCACGGGTGAGCAGCTGCTGTCGACCGTCGCGCGGGACGCGGTGGCGCTGCTGGGCGGGCCGCACGCCGGTCGGATACGGGAGTGCGGTGCGCACGACTGCCGGCTGGTCTTCGTGGACACCTCGCGGCCCGGCCGCCGCCGCTGGTGCTCGATGGGTCGCTGCGGCAATCGCAACAAGGTGCGTGCGCTTCGTGCGCGCCAACACCTGGAGGAGTGAACGGCATGCCGTGGCGGAGGGGCGAGGCTGAACGAGTGAGGGGGGAGGTGTGGAAGGAACCGGTGGGGTGGTGCGGGTTGTCTCCTTCTTCGTACGGCATCGGAGCAGAGGAGTACGTGATCTTGGAGACCGCAGGAGCACATCCGTCTCGTCGGGCCATGTTGATCTTCGGTGGGGGAGCCGGGCTGGGCGCGCTCGCCGCCCTCGCGGGTGGAAGCGGAGCCGCCCACGCGGCCGGGGCGCCGGCGCGGGCGCGGTCGGATGGTGAGGCGGTGGCGCGCGGGGCGGCCGGGGTGTCGCGGCGGCTGCGGGCGTTGGAGCGGGAGCACGACGCGAGGATCGGGGTGTTCGCGTACGACACCGGCACCCGGCGGAGGGTGCTGCACCGCGCGGACGAGCGCTTCCCGATGTGCTCGGTGTTCAAGACCTTCGCCGCCGCCGCCGTACTGCGCGACCTCGACCGCGACGGCGACTTCCTTGCCGAGCGCATCCGCTACAGCGAGCAGGAGACCGAGGACTCCGGGTACGCGCCCGTCACCGGGAGGCCGGAGAACATCGCCCGGGGGATGACCGTCGAGGAGCTGTGCGGGGCAGCCGTCTCCGAGAGCGACAACGCGGCGGCGAACCTGCTGCTGAGGGAGCTGGGCGGGCCGCGCTCGATCACCCGCTTCTGCCGTTCGCTCGGGGACGACGTGACCCGACTCGACCGCTGGGAGCCGGAGTTGAACTCCGCCGAGCCGTGGCGGGTGACCGACACCTCGAGCCCGCGGGCGGTGGGTCGCAGCTACGCGCGGCTGGTGCTCGGTGACGCGCTGGAGTCCGCCGACCGCCGCCGGCTGACCGACTGGCTGGTCGCCAACACCACCAACACGGAGCGCTTCCGCGCGGGTCTGCCCGCCGACTGGGTACTCGGTGACAAGACCGGCGCCGGCAGCTACGGAACGAACAACGACGCGGGCATCGCCTGGCCGCCGGGACGCGCGCCGCTGGTGCTGGTCGTGCTGACGACCAAGTTCGAGCCGGAGGCCGCGCCGGACAACACCCTGGTGCGCCGGACGGCGGAGCTGCTGGCGGAGGAGCTGGGCTGACGGGGGACGCGTGCGCGCGGACTGTCCTCGACCCCGACGCCTCCCATGGGCCGGTGACGGTGGGGGTGTCGGGGTGTGGGGA
>NZ_WMLF01000577.1 GCF_014156695.1 Streptomyces durbertensis
CCTTGTCGCCACGTCCCCGCCGACAGGGGTGTGACACTTTTTGAAGGGGTGACGCAGTACAGAGTGAGCCGACTGGTCATCGGCGAGCGCGCTACCCGAGGTTCCCCCCGTACCTGCGGGTCCGCGCGATGGCGCGGGCGGGATATGTTCCCCCGATCCCGCCCGCGCCCCTTTCTCTTCTTCTCTCTTGCCCTCCGGCTCCGCCGCCCCGGTCGTCGAACCGGTGGCGTTCCGCGTGCCTTCCGGACGGTCCACGGTTCACGGCCCCCGAACCGCAGGAACGGACCGGCCGCGTGGCCGATCCGCTCCCGTCGGGTCCCTCGCCCGCTCAGCTGTAGACGATGACCTTGTCGCCCGCCCTGACCTCGTCGAAGACCTTGGCGATCTTCTCGCGGTCGCGCACGTTCACACATCCGTGTGAACCGCCGTTGTAGCCGACGGCGGCGAAGTCGGCCGAGTAGTGCACCGCCTGGCCCCCGCTGAAGAACATCGCGAACGGCATCGGCGTGTCGTACAGCGTCGAGTGGTGGTCGCGGCTCTTGAAGTCGACCTTGAAGGTGCCCTCACGCGTGGGCGTGTACTCGGTGCCGAACCGCACGTCCATGGCGGCCTGCACCTTGCCGTCGATCATCCACGCGAGGGTCCGGCTCTCCTTGCTGATGCACAGCACGCGGCCCGTCCTGCAGCGCTTGTCCGGGTCGGCGAGCGGGTAGCTCGTCTCCGGGTTGAGCTGGGCCGCGGTGGGTGTGGTGGTGCGGTCCCTGAGCGACCGCCACGTCTCGGGCGTGGTCGTCCCGGTCTGCGCGAGGGCCCGCTGCTTCTGGAACTCCCGGACGGAGCCACTGGTCAGCGTGCCGTAGTAGCCGGACGGGTTCCGCTGGAAGAGGCCCAACTGCTGGAGCCTGGCCTGGACCTCGCGCACGTCCCGGCCCTCGCTGCCCTCGACGAGCAGCGGCGCCGGGCCGCGGGTGTCGATCGCCGGCCGGGTCGGGGTCGGGCTCGGAGTGGAGGGCTCCGGAGCGGACGGGGTGGGCGTGCCGGGCGTCTCCGGGGCCGACGGCACGGCCTCGGGCTCCCTGGCGCCCGCCGGCTCCTTGGGGTCCGCCGGCGGCCGGCTCGACGCCTCGCGCGGGTCCGTGTCGCCGTTCTTGCCGTCGCCCTCGGAACCGTCGACGCCCGCTGCCGCCCTGCTGGGCTCACCGGCGCCGGAGGTGTCCACGGCGACGCCCTCGCAGCCCACGGTCAGGGCCAGTACGGCGATCGCGCCGCACATCGTGCTCAACGCCCTGGACCTCAGCCTCATCCCCGACCCCCTGCTCTGTTCGCGACGTGTCTCCCTGCTGGCCAGGCAGACGCCGCCCCCGCCGGGACAGTTCCCCGTCGGGGGCGGCTGATACGCAGTCGTGACACCCGAGCCTTACCCGGCACCGGGGCCGGGCACAGCACGATTTCCGGCCGAAGCGCCGGACTGTCCGAATTCGGCGCGGAGTTGGGCCGGAGGTCTCCCCCGGACGAGTCGGTTTGAGGCGGTCGTCGAGCGGGGATGGCCCGCGGCAGGCGCCCACTCGCCCGAACGGGCGTCCGGGCACGGCCCGCCGACCACACGACGCCCCAGACCAACCGTCACACAACGGGAGGAACCCGTCATGGCCCCGTCCGCCGCGGATCCACCCGGTACGGCCTTCGCGGGGCTCGGTGCGCAGGCCGCCGCGCTGGCGGCCGGTGAGACGACGTCCCGCGCGCTGGTGGAGGAGTCGCTGCGGCGGATCGCAGCCGCCCAGCCGACGATGAACGCCTTCCGCCTGGTCCGCGCCGAGCGTGCGCTCGAGGAGGCGGAGGAGGCCGACCGGCGCCTGGCGGCGGGGGAGCGGCTGCCGCTGCTCGGTGTTCCCCTCGCGGTGAAGGACGACACCGACGTGGCGGGTGAACCGACCGCGTTCGGCTGCCCCGGCGAGTTCCCCGTCAAACGCGCCGACGCCGAGGTCGTCCGCAGGCTGCGAGCGGCCGGTGCGGTGATCGTCGGCAAGACGAACAGCCCGGAACTCGGCCAGTGGCCGTTCACCGAGGGGCCGGCCTTCGGTGACACCCGCAACCCGTGGAACCTCGCCCACACACCCGGCGGTTCCTCCGGCGGTTCGGCCGCCGCCGTGGCGGCCGGGCTGGTGCCGGCCGCGCTCGGCTCGGACGGCGCCGGTTCGGTGCGCATCCCGGCGGCCTGGACACACCTCGTCGGCATCAAGCCGCAGCGCGGCCGGCTGTCCACCTGGCCCGACCCGGAGGCGTTCCACGGCATCACCTGCCACGGCCCGCTGGCCCGTACCGTCGCGGACGCGGCGCTGCTGCTCGACGCGGCGGCCGGCAACACCGTCGGCGACCCGCACCGCCCGCCGCCCGTGGCGGCCCGCGACGCGGCCACCCGCGAACCCGGCCGGCTGCGGATCGCGCTGTCCACCCGGGCGGCGTTCACCGGCACCCCCAAGCGCCTCGACCCGGAGGTGCGCGCGGCGGTGACCGCGCTGGCCGAACGGCTGGCCGCGCTCGGCCACGAGGTCACCGAGGCGGAACCCCGCTACGGCCCGATCGGCGTCACCTTCGTGCCGCGCGCCACCGCCGGCATCCGGGACTGGACGCGCAGGGTGCCGGACCCGGCGCTGCTCGACCCCCGCACCCGGGCCGCCGCGACGACGGGCCGGCTGCTGGGCGGTCCCGTGCTGCGGCTGGCCCGGGCGGCCGAGGGCCCGCTGCGCCGCCGCGTCGGGGCCCTCTTCCGCGCGCACGACGTCGTCCTCGCGCCGACCACGGCCACCC
>NZ_WMLF01000578.1 GCF_014156695.1 Streptomyces durbertensis
CATCGGGCGACTCCCTGCTTCCGCAGCCGGCCGGCCAGCGTGTAGAGGCCGGCCAGGTCGACTCCCTCCGGCAGGAGGCTCAGGTCGTGTGTCGGCAGGTCGAGTCCGGCCAGTTCCTGCCGCAACTCGGCTTCCAGAGCGACGCGTTGGGCGTGCTCGGCGGCCTCCGCGAGGAGCGGGGCGACGAGGCGTTCGGCGCGGCCGCCGCGTCGGGCGCCGCCGAGGCCGGCGCCGGCCAGGGCCTTGGCGAGCCCGGCCCGGTCCTGTTCGGCGGCCGTGTACGCGTCGGGGCCGAGCAGCGTCGGCCGGACCATGTTGACCAGGACGGACCCGACCGGCAGCCCTGCCTCGCGCAGCTCGGCGACGCCGTCGGCGGTCTCCTGGACGGGCATCTCCTCCAGCAGGCAGACCAGGTGCACGGCGGTCTCCGGCGACTTGATGACGCGCATGACGGCCTGGGCCTGGTTGTGGACCGGGCCGACCCTGGCGAGCCCGGCCACCTCGTCGTTGACGTTGAGGAAGCGGGTGATGCGGCCGGTCGGCGGGGCGTCCATCACCACGGCGTCGTAGACGAACGCGCCGTCCTTCTCCCGCCGCCGTACCGCCTCGCACGCCTTGCCGGTGAGCAGCACGTCGCGCAGCCCGGGGGCGATGGTCGTGGCGAAGTCGATCGCGCCGGCGCGGCGCAGCATCCGGCCGGCGCTGCCGAGCCGGTAGAACATCTGGAGGTAGTCCAGCAGCGCCTGTTCGGCGTCGATGGCCAGCGCGTACACCTCGCCGCCGGCCGGGCCGACGGCGATCCGCCGTTCCTCGTACGGCAGCGCCTCGGTCTCGAAGAGCGGGGCGATGCCCTGCCGTCCTTCCACCTCCACCAGGAGTGTGCGTCGCCCGGCGTCGGCCAGGGCGAGCGCGAGCGCGGCGGCGACCGTCGTCTTGCCGGTGCCGCCCTTGCCGGTGACCACATGCAGCCTGCTCACCCTGGGAGCCTAACCACCCGCCCCGACGCACTACCCTCTGCACCATGACGAAGTGGGAATACGCGACCGTGCCGCTGCTGGTGCACGCGACCAAGCAGATTCTGGACACCTGGGGCGAGGACGGCTGGGAGCTGGTCCAGGTCGTGCCCGGGCCGAACCCCGAGCAGCTGGTGGCCTACCTCAAGCGGGCCAAGCAGTGAGCGCCGTCGAGGCGCGCCTGGCGGAGCTGGGGCTGAAGCTGCCGGAGGTGGCGACGCCGCTCGCGTCCTACGTGCCGGCCGTGGTCTCCGGTTCGTACGTGTACACCGCCGGGCAGCTGCCGCTGGTCGACGGGCAGCTGCCGGTGACCGGCAAGGTCGGCAGCGAGGTCTCACCCGAACGAGCGAAGGAGCTGGCCGCCACCTGCGCGCTGAACGCGCTGGCCGCCGTGAAGTCCGTGGTCGGTGACCTGGACCGGATCAGGCGAGTGGTCAAGGTCGTGGGCTTTGTCGCCTCCGCGCCGCACTTCACCGGTCAGCCCGCCGTGATCAACGGTGCCAGCGAGCTGCTGGGCGAGGTGCTGGGCGAGAAGGGCGTGCACGCGCGCAGCGCGGTCGGGGTGGCCGTGCTGCCGATCGACGCGCCGGTCGAGGTCGAGATCCAGGTCGAGCTGGCCGACTGAGCCACGCGCCACGATGTCGGGCGGTCGGGGTGCGGACGGTGTTCCGCCCCGACCGACCGACGTGTGTGCCGGCGGGGTGCGCACAATGGGGCGCATGACGCAGACCAACACCGCCGGACCGGCAAGCGACGGCATGCCTCGCTGGGAGCAGCGCTTCCGCGCCCCCCGCGTGTCCCTTCCCGAGTGGGCCGAGGACGCCCCTTCCCGCTCGCTGTTCGTCTCGAACGCGACGGGCACGTACGAGCTGTACACCTGGGACCGGGAGAGCGGCCGGCAGATCCAGGCGACCGACCGGCCGAACGGCACGACGGACGGCACCCTGTCCCCCGACGGCGAGTGGCTGTGGTGGTTCGCCGACACCGACGGCGACGAGTTCGGCGTCTGGAAGCGGCAGCCGTTCACGGCCGCGAAGGGTGACGGCGCCAAGGAGGCGGTCCCCGGCCTGCCGCCGGGCTATCCGGCCGGCCTCGCGCTCGGCCGGGACGGCACGGTGGTCGTCGGCCGCTCGACCGACGAGGACGGCTCCACGATCCACGTCCAGCGGCCGGGCGGCGAGCCGGTGGAGATCTACCGGCACCGCGAGTCGGCGGGTGTCGGCGACCTGAGCCACGACGGCGACCTGCTGGTGATCGAGCACACCGAGCACGGCGACGCGATGCACTCGGCGCTGCGCGTGGTGCGGCTCGACGGCACGCTGGTCGCCGAGCTGGACGACACCGAGGGCGGAACCCGCGAGCTCGGCCTCGCCGTTCTCGGCTTCGCGCCCGTGAAGGGTGACAGCCGGCTGCTCGTCGGCCACCAGCGGCGCGGCCGGTGGGAGCCGATGCTGTGGGACCCGCTGACCGGTGAGGTGCGGGAGCTGGCCATCGACCTGCCCGGCGACATCAGCGCCGAGTGGTACCCCGACGGCGGCGCGCTGCTGGTCGCGCACAGCCACCACGCCCGCAGCGAGCTGTGGCGCCACGACTTCGACGGGACCCTGGAGCGTGTGGACACGCCGCCGGGTTCGGTGTCCGGCGCGACGGCGCGGCCGGACGGCGTGATCGAGTACCTGTGGTCCTCGGCCGCCGAACCGCCGGTCGTGCGCTCCACCCGGGGCTCGGTCGTGCTGGACCCGCCGGGTCTGCGCGCGCCCGGCTCGGTGCCGGTGGGCGACGTGTGGGTGGAG
>NZ_WMLF01000579.1 GCF_014156695.1 Streptomyces durbertensis
CGGTGGTGGTGGGCGTGGGGTCGTCGGTCGCGCCGTTGCCGGTGGCCGGACCGCCGGCGCAGGCCGCGGTCAGCAGCAGCGCGGCGGCCGTCAGCGCGACCCCGGGCAGGGCCGTCGGACCTGAGCGTCGCACGGTGTTCCTCTCGTCGGAGTTACCCCGGCCAGCACATCACACACACAGGACGATCGGGCGGCGCCCGGTGTTCCCCGCGCGGCCGGCACGAGGGGCGGCGGGCGGCCCGTGGAGCGTCTCGGGGCGGCGGGCGAGCGTCTCCGGGCGGCGGCTCACACCCAGGAGTCCTGGGCGGGCGGCAGCGCGTCGATCTCCGCCAGGTCCGCCGGTGTGAGCCGCAGCCGGGCGGCGCCCGCGTTCTCCGTCGCCCAGCCGGCCTGCTTGGTGCCCGGCACGGGGATCACCCGCGGGCTGCGCGCGAGCAGCCAGGCGAGCGCCACCTGCGCCGGTGTCACCGCCTCCGGCCCGGTCGGCTCGCCGTGCCGCGCGGCCACGCGCCGCAGTCCGGCGACGATGGGCTGGTTCGCGGCCATCATCTCGGCGGTGAAACGCGGGTGCCGGGCCCGCACGTCGTCCGGTTCGAAGCCGCTGCCGGGGGTGAGCCGGCCGCTGAGGAAGCCGTTGCCGAGCGGCATCGCCGCGAGCAGCCCCACCCCGCGTGAGGCGCACCAGGGCAGCAGACCGTCCAGCGCCTGGCGCGACCACACGGACAGCTCGGCCTGCACGGCGCTGACCGGGAACACCTGCTGGACGCGGCGCAGTTGCGCCAACGTCGCGTCGTGGAGACCGCCGCGGGCGGGGCGTCGGCCGCCGCGCGCGCCGACGGCGCACAACCCCAGCGCCCGGACCTTGCCGGCCCGGACGAGGTCGGCCATCGCGCCCCAGGTCTCCTCGACGGGGACCTCGGGGTCGGCGCGGTGCAGTTGGTACAGGTCGATGACGTCGGTCTGGAGCCGGCGCAGCGAGGCGTCGCAGGCCCGTCGCACGTAGCCGGGGCGGCCGTTGGCCACCACGTGCCCGTCGCCGACGAGCAGGCCCACCTTCGTGGAGACGAAGGCGTCCGCCCGCCGCTGCCTGAGCACGCGGCCGACGAGCAGTTCGTTGGTGAAGGGCCCGTACATGTCGGCGGTGTCCAGCAGGGTCGGCGGGACTCCGGCGGGGGAGGGGCGGGCTCCGGCGAGGGCGGCGCCGGCGTCAAGGGCGGCGTGCAGTGCCCGCAGGGACGTTTCGCCGCGCTGCTGCGAAGCGCTGTATCCCCAACTCATCGGCATGCAGCCCAGTCCGATCGCCGCCACCTCGAGCGCCCCCGCACCGATTGTCCTGCGCTCCACCTGGACGTGCTCCCTCCTGCCCCACCGCGACAGACCCTAGTCGGTCCTCCGTGACGGTCCGTCGGGGGGCCGCCGGGGCGGTGGAGGCCCCGCGGGATCGTCCTACGCTGAGCGCATGGCTTCTTCCGAGGTGTGGCTCCCGATACCCGCGCACGAGATCGACGGTCTGCCGGACGCGTTCGACTACCGCTTCTGGGAGGGCGGCGAGTTCCCGGCCGATCCGGCGGACTGCGTGCTCTACACGGTTCCGTACATGAAGGGCCCGGTGGTCGCGGTGGAACCGCTGCCGCACATGCCGGCCGTGCGGGTCGTCCAGACGCTGACCGCCGGTGTGGACCACGTCGCGCCCGCGCTGGACGGGATGCGGCCGGGGGTGCGGCTGTGCAACGCCAGGGGAGTGCACGAGACGTCCACCGCCGAGCTGGCGCTGACCCTGATCCTGGCGTCGCTGCGCGGCCTGCCGGGCTTCCTCGCCGACCAGTCGGAGGGGCGCTGGCGCCCGGTGATCCGGCCCGCGCTCGCGGACCGCAACGTGCTGATCGTCGGCTACGGGGCGATCGGCGCCGCGATCGAGGAACGGCTGGTCCCGTTCGAGGTCGCCCGGGTGGACCGGGTGGCCCGCCGCCCCCGGCGGGTCGCGCGCGGAGAGGTGCGTGCGCTGTCCGAACTGCCGGAGCTGCTTCCGCACGCCGACGTCGTCGTGCTGACCGTACCGCTCACCGAGCAGACCCGGGGGCTGGTCGACGCCGGCTTCCTGGCCCGGATGCGGGACGGCGCGCTGCTGGTGAACGTCGCCCGGGGCGGAGTGGTGGACACCAAGGCGCTGCTCGCCGAGACCGGCGCCGGCCGGCTGCTGGCGGCGCTGGACGTGACGGACCCCGAGCCGCTGCCGCCCGGGCACCCGCTGTGGCGGGCGCCCGGAGTGATCGTCACCCCGCACGTCGGCGGCCCCAGTTCGGCGTTCCTGCCGCGTGCGAAGCGGTTGCTGGCGGACCAGCTGCGGCGGTTCGCCGCCGGGGAGCCGCTACGGAACGTGGTGGCGGTCAGCGGCGAGCGGCCCTCGGAGGGGTGAGCGGAACGCCGCCGACGCGCTGCCGGACGCGGGGCGGGCACCGCACGGCGCCCGTCCCGTCCGCGCGCCGGAGGGGGCGCCGCCCGGCGCGCGTTGGGGCGCCTGGTGTTCCGGCGCGCCCCCTATACCACGCTTCGAACGCGAATGTGCGCGATGCGTAGCAGAATACCCCTGGAAAGTCACGCTCTGTAGAGGCGCTATGTCGCTGAGTGACCGATTGGTGTATGGTCCGGACGGGGCGATAACAGGACACCCAGGGGGGCGACGGGCGAATGCGCGGCCAATGGACGAACTATCGGATGACGGACGCCGAACTCACGCTGAGTGTAGGGCGTGTGCGGCTCGCCCGGCGGGAGCCGGCGCGATGAGCGCGCACGGCGCCCACGGAC